>JBDLKB010000114.1:0-4845 GCA_039714055.1 Chloroflexota bacterium | reverse complement strand
CAAGCCGATGATGATGGCTACATCTACTATCCCGGGCTGACCGGTTTCCCATGTATCCTGGGGCACGAACTCTCAGGCGTGGTTGTCGAGGCTGGGGTGAAAGCATACGATAAGCAAACCAACAAACCATTCAAGGGCGGTGAACGAGTCACCACCGAGGAGATGTTGTGGTGCGCCAGTTGCAAGCCCTGCGCCGATGGGTATCCCAACCATTGTGAGCATCTGGATGAAATTGGATTCAACGTCCACGGCGCGTTTGCAAAGTACGTGGTCTTACCCGCCCGCACCCTGTGGAGCCTGGAGGCATTGGCTGAATCCTACAATGATGATGACATCTTCTTGGCCGGCAGCCTGGTAGAACCCACCAGCGTGGCCTATAACGCTGTCATCGAGCGCGGCGGCGGAATCCGCCCTGGGGATCGGGTTGTCGTCCTAGGTGGCGGACCCATCGGGATCGCGGCCTGCGCAGTCCTCAAACGCGCCGGGGCTTCGCTAGTGATCATCTCTGAACCTCAACCCGAACGTGCTCAACTTGCTTTGAAATTGGGAGCCGATGTCGTCATCAATCCGTTCGAAGTGGATTTTGCTGACCGCGTTTTAGAGCTTACCAAGGGCATGGGCGCTGATCTCTTCATGGAGGCCACCGGCTTGCCAGAGGTCGTTTATCCAGGGATTGAGAAGGTCATTTGGGATGGTAAAACCCTCAACAGTACAATCGTTGTGACCGCTCGCGCCGAAGCTAAAATGCCTGTGACCGGTGAAGTCTTGCAGGTCCGCCGGGCCAACATCGTAGGTGCCCAGGGTCACTCCGGCCACGGGACTTTCCCGCGCGTGATCAGCTCTATGGCTGATGGCATGGATATGACACCCATGATCACCAAAAAGATCAGCCTGGAAGAAGTGCCCGAAAACATCATCGAATTGCAGACCAATCGAACGGAATGCAAGATCACATATCAGGCTGGTTAGGGATTGTATTTTGAATAAACACATCTCCCCTTCTAAGATAATCCTGTCATAGAAGGGGAGAATTAGAATGTGAATCATTATGAAGCTATCCATTGTTCTTTCAACACACGCTGCCCAATTCGAAGCAGTGGCATTTAAAGGTGACTTTGAGGCCAACGTCGCCAAAATCGCCGATTGGGGTTTCAATGGTGTCGAACTGGCAATCCGTGACCCAAAGCTGGTGGCTGTAGAAGAGTTGGACCGGGTAATCTCAGCCTATGGGCTGGAAGTGCCCGCCATCGGTACGGGCCAGGCCTGGGGGGAAGAAGGGCTATCCTTCACCAGCCATGATCCTGTTGTTCGAAAAGCGGCCATCGAGCGCATCAAAAGCCATATCCCGCTGGCAAAACATTTCGATGCAGTTATCATCCTGGGCTTGATCCGGGGGATCACGCCTAAGGGACAAACCCACGAACAATCCATGGGGTACCTGGTAGAGGCTCTGCAAGAATGTGCTGCTGAAGCCGCGTCACATAATGTAAAATATGCCCTGGAACCCCTCAATCGCTACGAAACAGACCTCATTCACACCGTTGACGAGGGATTGGATTTGATCGAACAAGTCGGTGCCGACAATTTTGGTTTGCTGTTGGATACATTCCATATGAACATCGAAGAGCCGGTGGAAGAAGAAAGTATTCACACCTGCGGTGAGCGCATCTTCCACTTCCACGTTGCTGATTCCAATCGCTGGTATCCTGGAGCAGGACACTTGCGTTTTGGATCGATACTTGAAACACTTGATGCCACCGGATATCAAGGATTTGTCTCAGGTGAATTCCTTCCGATGCCAGATGCTGATACTGCCGCTGAGAATTTTATAACTTATATGCGCACCTGTATGACTTTGTGATCATGGTTCCATTCTAATTCAACATTTGCTGGAACACCATTTTGATGAGGATGTCAAACTTTTATTCTGTGTTGATTAAGAGAGAAGGAGCATAACGCCGGGTTTTACCAGCGAGATCTATACAATAGGTCTTGCGAGAAGTTGGTGTATTGAATAGAATAAGAAGTATAGAGTGCAACCGCTTGATCAACCAAGGTGCGACGGGCAATGTATGAAGTTGATTGGGATTTGGTAGCTGACGCGAATGATCCTAAAGGGCCAGCTGGTGGGCTGGAGAATTCGTATGTGGTCAAGGGTAAGGGGCTGTACGGTGGTTGCCTAGATGTGCAGGGTAAACTTGCAGAGTACGGTGTCTGCCGCTTCGCTCGGTGGGACCCTGGTCCCCCATATTGGAGATTTACATTCGATACTAATCTTAGTAAGGATCAGACTTTAGCAGTACTGGGGCGTTCTTCAGAGAGATGGAATGTCGAGATTGAGTGACACCTGCTATTCCTTTAAGATATTCTTGAAAAATCAACCCTAGCGCGTCTTTCTATAGCCCATTTTTCGCACCGCATCCTCTTTCTTCCTCCACTTGTCCCTCACTTTGACCCAGAGATCCAGAAAGACGGGTTGCTCCAGCGACTCTTCAATCGAGTTACGGGCACGAACTCCGATGTTCTTCAATTTGCGACCGCCGCTGCCAATTATGATGCCCTTTTGTGACTCTCGCTCGACAAAAATAGTGGCAGAGATGTAGGTTGATTGTGATTCTCGCTCTTTAAATTCGTTCACGATGACTGCCACCGCATGCGGTACCTCATGCCTCGTTTGTCGAAGCACTTGTTCCCGGATCAACTCTGCCACCAATTGACGAAGTTGTATATCAGTCACTTGGTCAACAGGATAATAGCGGGGACCCACTGGCAATTGCTCTACAATGTGCTCTACTAGGACCTCCAGATTGGTCCCTTGAAGAGCAGAGATCCATTGGCATATCGGGTCTTCGAGCAAATCACTGTAAGCCTTCTGATTAGCGATTGCATCCCTTATCCCTACATCCATCTTGTTCAACGCCAGAAGGACAGGTGACTTGATTTTTCGCAATTCCTGAGCCAGAGCTTGATCCAAGTCATTTGGTGGGCTTGACCCATCTACCAGGAACAGCACCAGATCAGCTTCTTCCAACGCCCGAGCAGCAGCACTCACCATATAATCACCTAGTGGATCACGAGGTTCATGCCATCCGGGTGTATCAATAAAAATAACCTGATACTTGGGCATGGTGAGGATTCCAAGTTGACGCAGCCTGGTTGTTTGTGGCTTGGATGAGACGATAGCGACCTTTTGACCTAATATGGAATTCATAAGAGTGGACTTGCCCACATTAGGACGCCCCATTATGGCAATGAATCCAGAACGGTGATCCGGTGGAATCTGTTCGTCGAACGAGACTAGATCAAGTTCGTCAGCGATTATCTGATCGCTCTCGTCTATTGGTTGGTTTTCGTTGCTTTCTGTCATTTATTTATCTCAGCAAGGTCATCGACCTGGACATTCAGCGATTATGTTGGGATCTATTCCCTTGTTGCCGTAAGCCTTTTCAAAGTGGGCAGCAAAATCAGATGCTAGTTTGCGTGCCCGCTCATCAAATGCCTGTTTATCGGACCAGGTATTCTTCGGATCCAGCATATCGCCAGGAACATCGGGACACGAAGTTGGCACCATGATGTGAAAGAGAGGGTCTTCAACATATTCAACATCATCGAGGTCGCCAGCAAGCGCAGCGTGAACGATAGCTCGAGTAACATCGATATCCATCCGTTCGCCAACACCAAATGGACCTCCGCTCCATCCAGTGTTTACCAGATAGACCTGGCTGTTATGTTGCCGCATCTTCTCGCCCAGCATAGTGGCATACACATCAGGGTTACGGGGCATGAATGGCTCGCCAAAGAAGCGAGAGAAAGTGCTAACTGGATCCGTAACACCGGTCTCTGTGCCCGCTAGTTTGCTGGTGTAGCCCATTAGGAACCACAACATAGCTTGTTCAGGAGATAGTTTGGATACCGGAGGCAGCACACCGTTGGCATCAGCAGTCAGGAAAAGGATGGTCTTGGGATGAGAACCCACGGGAGGGGTTTTGATGTTGGTTAGATACTGCAAAGGATAAGACGCACGAGAATTTGGGGTAAGGCGATCATCATCAAGGTCAAAGGTTCCGCCAGGCCACATCAAGGCATTCTCCACAATGGCTCCATGTTCCTCAACTGGGCGAACGTGATGGACAGCGTTCCAGATCTCGGGTTCCTTTTCTTCACGCAAGTTGATAAGCTTAGCATAGCAGCCATTCTCAAAGTTGGCGATGCCGTTATCGCTCCAGCCATGTTCGTCGTCTCCAAGCAAAGCTCTACGGACATCAGCTGAAAGAGTAGTCTTGCCGGTACCGGAAAGACCTAACAGCAAGGCGATGTCACCATTGGGACCTTCGTTGGCGGAACAGTGCAGTGGAAGGATACCTTCAGCAGGAAGCATATAGTTCATCACTGTAAACATCAGTTTCTTGACACTGCCGCCATAAGCGGAACCAAACACCACACCCAGCCGGCGGTCAAGGTCTATTGCCACTGCCATATTTGAAGTGACCCCAGGAGAAGTCTCTCGCAGTCTTCCTTCATACCGGCTTTCGATCATCTTGTCGTATGGCAGCACCAGGAGGGTGAATGCGCAGTCGGCAAATATACTGTTCTCAGCGCCAGCAGGAATCTCTCGAAACATATTGTCGGTAAAAAGTGCAGTCAACGCCCAATTGCTGACAACTCGCACCGGAAGAGAATAGGCAGGATCGGCACCTAATACGCGATCGGTAACGATTATGCGTTCCTTCTTGTGAAATAGTTCCAGCATGTCAGTAACGATCATATCAAATGTGTCTGGCGCCATGGGGATGTTGTTGGGTGAATCCCAATCGATCTCGTTTTCGCTTAAAGGGCGGCGAACTA
>JBDLKB010000113.1:0-4848 GCA_039714055.1 Chloroflexota bacterium | reverse complement strand
TTCTGAATTGCCTGGGTGTAACCGAACAGTACGGCAGCACCGAGCGCGCCTAACGGGGTCCAGTTGCCAAAGATCATTGCTGCCAACGAAATGAACCCTCGGCCTGCGGTCATTCCCTCCTTGAACTGACCAACTGCTTCAAGAACCAGGAACGCTCCTGCTAATCCGGCAAGCACACCGCCGATGGTGACGTTGATATAGCGAGTCCGATTCACCGCAATGCCTACGGTGTCTGCCGCTCGAGGATGTTCTCCAACTGCCCTGGTACGAAGTCCCCAGCGAGTTCGAAATAGCATGAACTGAATGACGACCGCCAATATCAGGGCAGCATATGTGATAGGTGCGTTGTCGAACAAGACTCGACCAATAGCTGGGATCTCGGAAAGCAAGGGAATGGAAACTGCTTTGAATTTGCCTATGCTTGTTGCATCTGGATCAAACAGATATGTGGTCAATCCCAACGCCAGGATGATGATCACCGTGCCGCTGATGATCTGATCAACCTTGAAACGAATGCACATTACAGCATGGAAGAATGCCATTAGCCCACCGATAACCAGGGCTCCAAGTGTGGCCAATGCCAAACTTAGCTCCAGGGGCAGGCTAGTGGTAGCCACCTTGACCACGAAAGCGCCGAACGCACCCGCAAGCATCATCCCCTCGATACCAATGTTAATCACACCTGAACGCTCACAAAGGACACCGGAGAGAGCGCCTAACGTTAGCGGCACTGAAGCACGCAGGGCAAAGTTGAGGGCACTGATGCCGAAAAATATGCGCAGGGCTTTGATCTCGCCTAGCTTGGTCTGATCCACCAGGATTACCATCGCCACGATAACCAGCGTGGCCGCCATTCCGAATATAGAGGTCCAACGGAAGAAGGAGTTGCGTTTGTTCATCATCATCTCCTATTAATCAGCTACCCAAGCCAGTGCTGAGTTGCGCTTCTGCTTCTGCTTCAATAGCACGCTGAGAGCGGTAGCGATAGATAATGCGAATGATCTCAGGGGCGGCAATGAATGCCAACACTAGCGCTTGAACCACCTGTATGATCTCTGCTGGGACACCCGAGTCGAACTGCATTTTAGCTGCACCCCCATTCATTCCACCAATGAGTAACGCCGACAGCACCACTCCCACAGGATGCGTCTTGCCCAATAGGGCAACAGTGATTCCGTCAAATCCAGCGCTGCCGGTGAATTCCGGCGCAAATTTGTGGTTGAGACCCAGAGTCTCCACTGCGCCGGCCATACCTGCCAGCAAACCCGCTATTGCCATTGTGGTTACAATTGTGCGTCCCACCTTCATACCTGCGTATTTTGCCGCTGTGGTGTTCAAACCTACAGTACGGATCTCGTATCCGATGGTGGTCTTGAAGAGTAACCACCAGATGACTGCTGCAGTTATCAGAGCGATTATGATCCCCCAGTGCACCTTGTAGGGCTCAGCAAAGATGAAAGGGATGCGGGCACTTACCAGTACATCTTTGGTCTCCGAGATAGCACTTGCAGCCGCTTCAGGGTCTGATAGTGGACCGGGCTTCTGACCTTGTGTTCCCCCAGCGTAAACCATCCAGCTCGCAAGCAAACTAGCAACATAGTTAAGCATGATGGTGGTGATCACTTCATGAGTACCGCGCCAGACTTTGAGCAGACCGGGGATGGCTCCCCATACCGCTCCCCCTATCATTCCTGCCAACATTGCCAGCGGCATGTGTATGATGAAGGGCAGTCCTTCAAAATTAATACCCACTGCCACTGCGGCTACGGTACCCATCATGAACTGCCCGGAGGCTCCAATATTGAATAGCCCTGCCTTGAAAGCGAACGCCACTGACAGGCCAGTAAATATGAACGGAGTCATTTTGCGAATGGTCTTTGCCCAACCCATGGAACTGCCAAAAGCACCTCGGGCCAGTCCATAGTACGCTCTCAATGGGTTGTCTCCTGAGAGCAACATTACCACCGCGCCGATAATCAATGCTGTAATAATTGCCAGGGCAGGGGTTTGCAGTGGACGAAGGATTTGTTTTATAGAGAGAGTCTTACGTTGGTTCTGTCGCTCTTCCACAATACCTCCTGTGGTTATTCATTTGATCTATGGTAAGCGTCGGAAGATGCCTAGGTTGTGCTGTGCGGCACTTGACAATCAAAGCGAATAGAAAAAGAGAGGGAGCCGAACTTGGTTCCCTCTCTTTATTACATATGTAACAGGGTTTTAAACTCAGTACCCGGTGCTGATACTGCCGTCCTCTAGACCAGCGGCTGTCTCTTCGAGGAGTTTCTTGACATCGTCAGGAATCACATCCTCAAAATCATGGAAGGGTGCCAAGCCAGCGCCGCCAAATTGATTACCTGTGGCCATCTCGCCCTCTTGAGCTGCAAGAATCAGTCCACTCACGCCGGGGGTGATAAGCTTCATGGCGCTGCTGATTAGGCATGGGTGAGCTGCAGGTACCGTCTCCCATTGATCGGAGTCAACTCCGATGCAGTACAGTCCGCTACGTGTTGCTACCTCTTCCAGTGCACCGTTCCCAGTCATACCGCCAGCGGCGAACACGACGTCGGCGCCCTGATCCATCGCTTGAGCCGCAGTGGCGCCACCCCATTCGGGATCAGTGAATGCTTGGCCGATTTCTCCCGGATGATAGGTTGAGATCACTTGGATGCCGGGGATGACTGATTTGGCGCCAGCCTCAAATCCTTCCTTGAAGGCAACCACGGGTGGAACTAGGTCAGTGCCGAAAACACCGCCAAGGATACCGGTCTGGGTCATCTTTGCGGCCAATACGCCGGCAAGATAGCCAGAGTAATCTTCATGGAAGATCAGACCGGCGACGTTATCCATTGTGTCTGCCTGCCACTGGTCCACACCGATGAACATGATATCGGGATACTCTGCCGCCATCGCTCGGGTTGCGTCGCCCATGGCAAAGCCGACGGTAACGATGACATCGAAACCTTCGTCGGTGAACTGGCGCATATTGTCTTCATAGTCTTTGGCATCCTTGGTCTCGATATACTTAAAGTCGACACCCTCTTCCAGACCAAGTTCCTCTGCCGCTTCCAATACACCTTCCCAAGCTGATTGGTTGAAGCTGCGGTCATTGATTCGACCCACATCGGTTACCAAGCCGATCTTGAATTCACCGGCAGCGCCACCCCCACAGCCAGTAAGAATCACACTGGCAAGCATGAGGACGGCAATAATCAAACTACTCCATTTACGCATTTCTACTCCTCCATAAGTATCAAACATTGGTACAACATGAATAGGTTTGGGGGTTAAAACAATCTTCTAGTCACACCTCCCACAGGCTAGGTCAGTGATCCATATCGCAGCATTGTACATGGCTCAGAAAAATCAGGCAAATCATTCAGGTTCTGGTTCGACATCATCTGTCGCGGGAAGCACTTGCCGCTGACGACTTCCTCCTGGATGAGGGCCGACTATACCGCGTTCTTCCATTTCATCAATCAATCGCGCTGCTCGGGTATAACCAATGCGCAACCGTCGTTGAAGCAGCGAGACTGAGGCTTTACCAATCGATCGCACCGTTTCCACTGCTTGGTCGTAGAGTTCGTCCTGGTCTTTTGCTTGTTCCTGTTCCTCGAGTTCGATGATCTCTTCCCATAACGGTTGCTGCTTGGGCGGTTCTTTTTCGGGTTCATCATCCTTCTTGGCAGCGCGCTCTTGTTTCCCTGCTTCGACTGCATCCAGTCTTTGTCTACGCCAGAATTCCACCAGGCGGCGAAGCTCATGTTCGGCAACATTGCAGCCCTGCATTCGAGAAGGTTGAGCGGAATCAGGTGCCATGAGCAGCATATCACCTCGCCCGAGCAGTCGTTCCGCTCCTGTAGTATCGAGAATTACTCGTGAGTCAGTAGATGAGGTCACGGCAAATGCGATTCTAGCGGGGAAATTTGCTTTGATGAGACCGGTAACCACGTCGACGCTGGGTCGCTGTGTAGCGATGATCAAGTGTATACCGGTAGCTCGCGCCATCTGTGCCAAACGGCAAACTGTGCGCTCGGTGTCTTCTGGTGCCATGAGCATCAAGTCTGCCAGCTCATCGATGATAACTACGATGTAAGGTAGTTTTTTGTTGCCGTTGGATGTCAAATGCTGGTTATAGTCAGCGATGTTGCGGGCGCCTGCTTCGGCGAATTTTAGGTAGCGCGAGTCCATCTCGCGCAAGACCCATTGCAGTGTGCCCACAACCTTGTTCAGGTCGACTATCACCGGCGTAAGCAAATGAGGTATTCCGTTGTAACCTGTTAACTCAACCCGCTTGGGATCAACCATGAGAAAGCGCAGTTGGTCCGGGGTGTTGTTCAACAGCAGACAGGTAGCGAGTGAATTGATACAGACTGATTTACCTGATCCCGTCGTGCCCGCAATCAACAAGTGAGGCATGTGTGTCAGGTCCACCGCCACAGAACTACCGGACACATTGTGACCCAGAGCGATTCGTAGAGCTGAATCGATCGACTCAAATGCGTCGCTCTCCATTACATCCCGGAGGTTGACATTGGTCGGTTCAGAATTGGGCACCTCAATACCCACATATCCCTTTCCCGGAACTGGCGCTTCAATGCGGATCGATCGAGCAGCCAAGGCAAGCGCTAAATCGTCTGCCAGAGAAGTTATGCGGCCCACCTTGACCTTGACCCGGCGACCGTTCCGCTGCTGAATGTATTGGGGTTCCACGCCGTATTGAGTGATTACTGGTCCCGGATTTACTTCGACCACGCGTGAAGGAGCGCCAAAAGAGGCTAATGTCTGCTCAATGATATCGACTTGCTCACGAATGCGTGCATCTGCTGCTCTGGCTTCACTTGACTCGTC
>JBDLKB010000112.1:0-4897 GCA_039714055.1 Chloroflexota bacterium | reverse complement strand
TAGGTCGCCTAGCTGATACGAATTGCCCATATCTGACAACGCTTTGACAAGTTCCGCTGCTTGCCAAGGTGAAAGACGCTGCGAGATGACTCTTGACTGATGAGTCAACTCATTCGCATCCAGATTCAAGTGCAATACCTGAGCCGACATTGCTGGTTGTCTGGTTGCCAGATCAATCAGCCAGTCGAAGCCTTCCACACTCGGCTGGTCTCGCAACTGCAGACCGTAGAGAACCACCAGGGTGCCAACCGGCAGGGATTGCACATTTTCCCCATCAAGCCTAACCTCACCAGTGGGTGAAATATGGTTCGCAGCCGAGAATAGATCACTGACAAGCTCCTCAGAACTCAACTGAGCAGCCACCGGTACAGCGCCTTGATTCAAGAAGGAAGAACTATTCAGTAACAATTGCCGACGCAAACTATCTAGATCATGGTCGGCTGATAGTTGCGAGAGCGCAATCAGACCTGCATTTGCCGGACGCCACCAGTAATCTTGACCTTTTCGCATATAGTCAATAAATGACTCCAACACACCATCAACTTGCGCCAGCTTCCACAGTGGAGCATAGGCTTGGATTCGTTTTAAAATGCTTGAAGCATGTTCAGGGTCTGATACCAGCATCATCATCTTCCTGACGATGGCTGCTCCCCTGGCACTGTAGGCTTGATTCTCCATTCAGCACTCCTGACTGACAGAACAAAGCGTGCGGGGTACCGCACGCTGTCATTGGTGCATTCCGGCCCCTAGAGAACCAGCTTGACGATCATAAAGTAGGCTGCAACCATCATGCCGATGCCGGTGAAGCATAGAAAGACACCGACACCGACGGCAGTGCGGACTAGCTGATTGACTGCGTCTATCAGTTTCGAGGCCGCGTCCAGCATGGGTGCAATGGCGACATCCGCAAAGCCCTTTTGGCTGATCTGTGCTGACTGAATGGAGAGCTTGCGCAGCGTCTGCTGATAATCATTAGCCAGCATAGTGCGCAAACCTTGAGTGCAGGCAACAAAACCCATCAGTCCAAGCAGCAGCGAGAGGCCCATGGCAACGGTGTCTGCATATTGAGCGATCATATTATCCTTCTCCTGTTGTGATTCTCTCTGCTATCTGTGATACAGAAAGCGTGCCAACTAGAGAAGACTGCTGCTTGATTATTGATATGGGGAATTAAATTCTGGTGCGATGATCAGATGGATGTAGTCAGAAAGGTGAGGTTAATTAGAGACCAAGTCCCGAGGTAGATGCCTGGTTCTTATCTCGTCGCCTTTGCAGAACACCGCTGCGCGTTCCAGCACGTTACGCAGTTCGCGGATATTGCCAGGCCACTGATGAGCTATCAATGCTTCCAAGGCTTCAGGCTCAATACCCTGGATATTCTTGCCTAATTCACGGTTAAAGATGTCAATGAATGCGGCTACGAATAGAGGGATATCCACTGCTCGTTCCCTCAGCGGAGGTAGGTCAATCAATACTACCGAGAGGCGGTAATACAGATCGTTACGGAATCGACCTTCATCCAAGGCTTGTTCAAGGTTCTGATTTGTCGCCGCCAGCAAGCGAATGTCCACCGGGTAGTCGCGAGTGCCGCCTACCCTTCTTACGGTTCGTTCCTGTATCACCCGCAGCAGTTTGGCCTGCATTTCCGGCTTCATGCTGCTAATCTCATCCAGGAACAAGGTCCCACCATCGGCAACCTCGAACAGCCCCTTTTTCTGTTTGCCTGCGCCGGTGTAAGCATTTGCTTCATGACCAAAGAGTTCGTTCTCAAGCAGATGTTCAGGCAGAGCGGCGCAATTGATCGGTCGAAATGGC
Source organism: Chloroflexota bacterium (assembly GCA_039714055.1). Taxonomy (GTDB): domain Bacteria; phylum Chloroflexota; class Anaerolineae; order Promineifilales; family UBA4811; genus JBDLKB01. The sequence goes on along the minus strand of JBDLKB010000112.1, from coordinate 3,082 downwards.
TTGTCTGTACGATCACTCCGGCGATGGATTACCCGCGCCACAACTTCTTTACCTGTGCCGCTTTCGCCAGTGATCAACACGGTTGCCTTGGTTGGAGCAACCTGCTCGATTTCTTCTGCAACTCTCTGCATAGCTGGGCTCTGCCCAATTATCCAGCCTGATTCCTCAAGATGAGTCTGCTTTCTGAGATGATCCAATTCCTGACGCATTCTGATGGTTTCAGATATTCTCTTCAAACGCGCCAGTAGAGTATCGTTATCAACTGGCTTGGTGAGGTAGTCATAAGCCCCCATCTGCATCGCTGCAACTGCATTTTCGATCGCGCCATGGGCCGTAAGCATGATCACGGGGGTATCGTCATCATTTTCTCTAACCCGCTTCAAAAGTGAGAGTCCCTCACCATCTGGCAACATCCGGTCCAGGAGGATGATATCGACCCAGTGCGTCTGCAAGGTCTCCCAGCCACTGGCTATCGAGTCCGCTTCAAGCACTTCATAACCTTCTCGACGTAAGGTTTTAGCCAGGAATCGTCTTAGATTCTCTTCATCATCGACAAATAGGATGGTATCACTCACTCGATTGCTCCAAGGCTGGAATAAGAATGGTGAATATTGTACCTGCCTCTGGCCAGCTCTCAACCGACAGTTTGCCGTTGTGTTGGCTTACGATCCTGCGTGCAACTGCCAGTCCGAGACCTGAGCCTCCCGTCTTTGTAGTAAAGAAGGGATCAAATACGCGGTCGACGATCTCAGAGGGAATACCAGCACCTGAATCTCCGACCTTTATCTCCAAATAGGTGTCATTAGGCCCGCTATTCACTTGCTCGGGCTGATGACGGTGAACGGTGATGGTCAAATAGCCGCCCTTATCCATGGCGTGTATGGCATTGACCATCAGATTGTCTATTACCTGCTCCATTTGAACTCGATCAATGAGCGCAAGAGGAATTTCGTCCTCATAATCACGCCGCAATACTACGTCTTTATCAGACAACAACTGCTTGCGTGCTCCCAGTAAATCATCCAACACCTGTGTGATCTGCATGGGCACAAGCTGTAGCTCTCTTGATCTATAAGCAAGCAATGCGTCTTCCAGTAATCGATCCATGCGCTGAATTTCGCCTTTGATGACCTCAAGATCTTCCAGGGCTGAGTCATCATCGCGCAGTGCTGGCTGCAAGTAGTCAAGACCTGCTTTGATACTTCCCAAAGGATTACGAATCTCGTGAGCCAGGATAGACATCATTCCTTCGAGTTGCGCGTTCCTCTCCTGAAGGGTTCGCTCGATCTCGGTTGTTGGCTCTGCACTGATCTCATTGAATAGAGCTACGACTCCGAATGGAGTTGCATCACCTTCTCTGATGAGTGGTGCCAATATCAAGCGCACGCGCAGAGGATCTCCGTACCGATGGAATACATTCAATTCACCGCTGAAATCATCTACCTGCCCTGTAAGCACACTGTTGACTACAGAGTTGACATCAGAACGCGAAGCCAGTACATCTCCAGCTGCGAGTCCTAACAGCTCATCTCGATCGTAACCCAGCATCTCACCAGCGTACGCACTTGACATGCGCACATTGCCATTCGAATCCAAGAGCAGCACTCCCTGAGAAGCAGAATTCATGATCTGCATTACGGCTGAAAGCCGTTCGTCTGCGATACGAGATCTCAGATCACTACGCTTTGCTGCAAGAGCAGCTCGAAGCTCGACACCTAGAAATCGCAAAACAGCAGCCACTTGTCCGGTTTTCAACCGAGGAGCACGAGCTGCATATCCCAACACCAAGCGACCGTTACTACTCGGAAGCGGATACATCACCATTTCCTGCCACTTGCTCGTGGCAGCAACCTTTAGCCACAATGGAGAGCTCTCCAGATCAAGATGGATGGGCGCTATACCTCGACCCTCGCCTGTCTTTGGCGAACGCCCGGGAGGGATCTCAGCAGGGGATGACAGTGGGAAACCGTTGGCTGCCCACAGGTGATATGATTGGCCTGGATTTGTTGCCAGATAAATGGCTGCGGCGTCAGCGCGAAAGAAAGTGGCTACGGCGGACAGTGCATCATCAATTTGTTGAGGATCCTTGTCGTTGAGTTGTTCCAACGCCTCGAAGAGATTGAGAAGCGCATCCAACAGACGGTCCGCATTACTGGTGCGAGAGACAGTTCCTCTCGATGCCGGGCTAGTCTGCTGTAATGCCGAGGATGTCATACTGCGACAGCATCCTGTTGGCGTGCTCTAAGATGTACCGGAAGAATGCCTAGCATATTGCGATACTTGGCTACGGTTCGCCGGGCTACCGGATGTCCCAATGTTTCAAGCTTTCGCGCAATCACACTGTCGCTAAGTGGTTTGTGCTCATCAGCTATCATCCGTCGGATGATCTCCTTAGTTGACTTGCCTGACTCGAAGAAATGTGAAAGCTGCACAATCCTGCCATCGGGCAGCGAAGCTGTTTTACCTAGAATTGCCCGACTGACGGTTGCCTCATGTACTCCGAGAGCCTGCGCCAACTTGGTGCGTGTGAGTGGACGCATGAATTCGTCGCCATCGCGAATTGCCTGCTCCTGATAAGCCAACACCGCCTCGACTGCTCTAGACAGAGTATGCTGCCTTTGACCCAGGCATTTAATGAAAAGGCGCGCACGCTCAGCCATGTCCACCCACTCGTTCTTCTGATCGCCGTTATTGGCTTTTATGGAAGCGCGGAAACTTGGGCTAACCCTGAACCAACTGGATTTAATAGAGAATATCTCTACACCCAACTCGCCAGTTTGATCGAAGTATATCGCCATGTCAGGTCGAGTGAAATTGGTGGGTGATGTGGGAGTATCACCTGCTCCGGTTCGATCCCAGCCTTCCATCGCCGGAAACGGTGTCAGATTTGCCCGAATGTAGTTTGTCGCCTCGGTGACTTGATGGGCTGAAAGAGGAATCTCGTTCCAGCGTGCGTGAAGGAACGAGTCCCAGCACTCTTCAAGTATGTACCTAGAGTTGTTCAATACGTCTTCATCAGGCTTGGCGCTTGATTCGTCTCTCACAATCGCCTCTAGCTGGCGCAGCAAGCACTCTTGCGGTG
>JBDLKB010000111.1:0-4911 GCA_039714055.1 Chloroflexota bacterium | reverse complement strand
TCTGTCGTCTGAGACTGTCAGCAACCACCTGGCGCATGGTATTAAGCGCGTCGATGATGTGCGTGTCCGCTAGGGAGTAAGTGACAGTGGTGCCCTGCCGGTCGGCTATGACCAAGTCGTGATTCAATAGTTGTTTGAGATGCCGAGACACGGTGGACTGGGGCAGTTGCAGCGATTCTGAAAGATGGGTGACATTGCTGGGTTCTTCATTCAACGCATACAGAATCAGGATGCGTTTGGGATCAGCGATAGCACGGCAGGCGTGCTGGTGCAAAAGAGTTGCTTCTTCGAGGCTTATTCGAGACATAGACTCACCGAAATTGGATCTACTAATATAGGCATATATCCGGATAACCGGATATACGGATTATAGCATGACGGTTAGAGTATGTCACGGGTTTCGTGATATACTTGCCAGAACAAGTGAAAGGGTAAGCTATGTGCTTGGGAGTACCGGGTAAGATTCTTGACATAAAAGATAAAGACCAGCTTCTGACTATGGGGCGAGTGGACTTTGGCGGCGCTATCCGCGAGGTGTGTTTAGCGTACGTGCCTGAGGCTAAAGTGGGAGATTATGTCGTGGTACATGCAGGCTTTGCCATCACTCAACTTGATGAAGCTGAAGCCGAGCGAACCCTGGACCTGATGGGGCAGGTTGGTATCGTCAGCCCTGAATAACTGGCCTGGATCTCCCCTGAACTTAAATGCTACTCTACTGTACTTGCGCACAGTTGCGCTAAAGCACTGGGCGCTAAAGCACTGTAGTACTAAAGCACTGGGCACTAAAGCACTGTAGCACTTAAGTACTGAAGCACTAAAGCACTGGGCGCTAAAGCACTGTAGCACTAAAGCACTTAAGCACTAAAGTACTTGAGCACCAAAGTACTGTTGCTTTGTACTGAATGACAGTGGTATAATGCGCGAGGTTACCGGCAGAGGAACAAGGCGTGGAACGTCCAGCATTAGTACGAATTCTCATTGTTGATGATAACCAGACTACTATCGAACATGTCACCCGATTGATTGAGTTCGAGGAAAGTTTCGAGGTGATCGGGTCTGTTAGGGATGGCAGAGCGGGGGTGGAGCAAGCACGAGCGGCGATGCCGGATATTGTGTTGATGGACATCAACATGCCTGGGATCGACGGAATAGAAGCTTGCCGTCAGATTGGCGTCGCTTCACCTTCCAGCCGGGTGCTCATGATGTCGGTGCAGCACGATAACGCCTATCTCAAACAGGCAATGAATGCGGGGGCTCGCGGATTTGTTTTCAAGCCCTTTTCGTACGATGAACTTGTTAATGCAATACAAAAGGTTCATGCGGCAGAGGCAACTCCAGCGGAATTGGCAGCGCGAGCGGGTGTGTTGCAGCTAGAGGATATAGGTGAGGAAGAGGAAGCAGCAGAGATCATAATAGACCGCGGCATTCTGGTTACGGTGCAGGGTGTAAAGGGCGGAGTCGGAACCAGCAGCATTGCCGCCAACATTGCGCTCGCTCTGGCAAAAAGGAAAGATACCCAAGTTCTATTGCTCGAGGCAAATCTGTTGTTCGGTGACCTCGACGCGCTTCTCAACTTACAGCCAGAGTACCGGCTGGTCGAAGTACTGGAGCGTTTTGATCCCGAAGATCGAGAGCTGGTACGAAAACTGGCAACGAAACATGATAGCGGTATGTTCTTCATCCCCGCGCCCAGCAAACCGGAATTAGCCGAGTTGGTGCAGCTGGATCGTATGCTGATGTTTCTGCTGGTATTACGCGACATGTATGACTATGTGGTGGTGGATCTCGGCTCCAAAGTAGATCTTCTTTCACAACGCATCAATCAGATGGCGGACCGGGTAGTGGTGACTCTGACGCCCGATATCATTGCCATCAAGAATGCGTACTATATATTGAATTCACCGGAAATGCGGGTTTTCTCGAGCGGCAAATTGATCTGCGTGCTGAACAAATTCTCCGATAGAGGCGAATCTACCAAGGAACAGTTAGAGTCTGCTATCAACCACACCATCAATTGGGTCATTCCACAAAACCCGGACATGAAGGATGCGGCGAATCTGGGAAGACCCATCATGGCAACCTCGCCTCGCTCGCGTATTGGTAGGGTTTTGTCTGCAATTGCCGATCAGGTGCCGGATCAAGAACGATTGCTGGCCGAGATGCAGCTAGCAATTGCAGTTAAAACTCCGTCTGTGCAGGTCGCTGATGCTAAGCTGGCTCGCTTTGATTGGAGGCCAAAGTCGCGGTCATTGGTACAAATAGGGCGGAAAGGCTGTGGTCGATTCGTGCCCGGGTTTATCCGCAATCGACGCAAGAAAAGCTCCCCTCAGCCAGCAGAATAGATTGGCTGCCTTTTGCTGGGGATGTCCTTCTACCTCAAGGATATTTCTCCGCCAGATAGTTAATCAATAGGTCCCTCTCCTCCTGATCTAAATCGGCTCCCCGCCAGATCATCAGGTCAATCATGCTTTCCCATTGTGATCGGCTCTGGCTCTGTGTCTCGACGAGATGTGAGCTGTGACACGAACTGCAGCGAGATTGGAGTAATTCCTCAGCATCGGAGGCAGATGATTGGCAAGATGCCAACATAAGGACCACGACAACCCAAATCCACCAGAGGCGTTTATTGGTTCTCTCCATTTTTCCTCCGTTGTCAGTCCGATGGCTATGGACAACGCGCAACGCGAGTGTACTATCAGTTTCAGGTGGTTTCAACCTGCAGCATCAATTTGCACTGCTGTAGTTTTGTGCCTGCAAGCATCTGGAATACAATCAACGAGCGAGTCAAGTTTTCCAGAGACGATCGATAGTCGAGATGAGTGATAATATCCGACCAAAACTGCGTTCGCTCGATATGCGACCAGTACAGACAGAGCAGGGACCGGGTTTAATGCTGCAGGATCCGCTGCGTCTGGCTGACAGAGTAATGGTGATCACTCCGCGTGCGGCACACATCCTAAGCTTTTGCGATGGCGAACGCGACCTGAACCAGATACGAAGCGCGATAATGATTCGCTCTGGAATCACCTATCCATTGCGTGACCTTTCGGAGTTGGTCTCGAGCCTGGATGATGCTTTGCTGCTGGAAAACGACCGGTCTGCGGATGCAATCCAACGGGCTTTAGCTGCCTACCAGAATGCGGAATACCGTTTACCGGTGACAGCAATGCCGCCCAGCGATGGGTCAGCCGAGGAAATGCATCACTACCTGGACCAGTTTCAAGATAACGCGGAAGGTGTGGATGCTGGTCATCTTTACAAGGCTCTGGTTTCACCACACATTGACTATGAGCGGGGTGGTTCGGTTTACAGCCAGGTGTTTCGACCAGCGCAAGCCGCACTGAAGCAGACAGAATTGGTGATCATATTGGGCACTGACCACAATGGTTCGAATGGGTCTGTCACCTTGACCCGACAACACTATGCAACTCCTTTCGGGGTTCTTGAGACTGACATCGACGCGATCAATAGGCTGGCAGAGCAGATGGGAGAGGAAGCTGTTTTCGCCGAGGAGATCAATCACGCCACGGAACACTCGATCGAGCTAGCTAGCATCTGGCTTCACTACCTCACCGCGCCGAGTCCACCCATGATAGTGCCTATTCTGTTGGGGACATATCAAGATTACTTTGATAGCGACGGTTTGCCCGAGGAACAAGAAAATGTGATGCGAGGATTGCAGGCAGTAAAGGACCTCATTCGTGAGCGCGAGGTGATGGTGGTTGCGGCGGGCGATCTGGCTCACTTGGGACCGGCGTTTGCCGGGCCCCCGCTGGATTGGGCGGGCAAGGCACGGATGGAGAGTGCTGATCAGGAGTTGGTCGAGGCGTTGTGTGAAAACGATGCTGGACGCTTGTACCAGACAGTCAAGAGTGAAGGAGGGCAGCGGGGAGTCTGTGGCCTTCCTCCGTTCTATTGGCTGATGCGGCTGTTTCCTGATGTTACCGGCGTTCGCGCGGGATACGAACGCTGCTCGGCAGACGAAGCTGGAACATCCTGGGTCTCAATATGCGGTGTTCTTTATCGATAAGCAAGGAGCAATTGCAATGTTCATTTCACACGACGATGTCAGACCGGTGGAAATGCTTCCTGGCATAACACGCTATACCTTGGGAACGGGTGAAGCAATGATGCTGTGCGAGATCACCCTGCAGAAGGGAGTTTCAGTTCCGCTTCACGACCATCCGAATGAACAAGTAGGCTATGTAATATCCGGGGTCATAGAGCTTGAGATCAGGGGAAAAGTACGCACGCTGACTGCAGGTGACAGCTACTATATTCCTGGTGGGGTGAAACACATGGCACATGCAGTCGAGACCACAAAGGTGATTGACGTCTTTTCACCACCGCGTGACGATTACCGTTAAGATCGCCCTGAGAACGATTGTCACTTGGCGCCAATGACACGAAAAGGCCATGCCTGGCAGTTTCACATCCTATATACTACCTCTGTTATTTGCACCAACCGAGATAAAGGTGTTGGTGCGGGGCGAAACTGCTAAAGAGCCAGGAATATGACCGCACAAAACAAGAGTAGAAAGAAAGAACATCCCAGCGGCGATGAACGATTTAAAGCCATCGACCGCACCATGAAGCGTTTCAAGTACGAGAAAGACGCACTTTTGGAAGTGCTAAATTCGGCTCAAGAAACGTTTGGGTACATCTCTGAAGATTTGCTTCACTATGTAGCCCAGCACCTAAAGGTCCCATTGAGCCGGGTTTATGGCGTGGCGACTTTTTATCATATGTTCACCTTCGAACCGCTGGGGGAACACAACTGCGTCATCTGCGCCGGAACCGCCTGTTATGTGAAAGGATCGGCTCAGATTGAGCAGGCTCTTTCCGAGGAATTCGATATCAATTCCGGCGAGACGACTCCAGATGGCAAGTTTAGCCTCAGGATGGCGCGAT
>JBDLKB010000110.1:0-4933 GCA_039714055.1 Chloroflexota bacterium | reverse complement strand
GGGTGTTGACTACGGGGTCTCACTTCAACTAATAGGAGAGCCGTGAACCGCTCAAGACTCAAATTAGCCGCCTTTGATCTCGATGGCACATTGAATGCGGTAACTAGTCCATACGATCATGTTCATCGCGCTCTCGGAGTAGTTGACCAAGCTCAGGCAGTATTGCGTCGATATCAAAGAGGTGAGATTTCTTACAGCGAATGGGGGAAACACGAAGTAGAACTATGGCGAGGACTACCCGTTGATGAATTGGTGAGGATCACTAGTGAGATACCATTTCGACCAGGAGCACAACACTTTATACAGCGCCTGATGAACCATGATGTCTCAGTTGTCATCATCAGTGCAGGGTTCGAACCCCATGTCCAGCGATGTGCCAATGACCTTGGCGTGGAGGAAGTATATTTCAATCGCATTGGTATTCGTGACGGATTGCTTACGGGTAAATACATGGACGGAGTTGATTCAACCAACAAGGGCGAGATACTGCAGAGGATACAGTGTCGTTTGCAAGTGACTCCAGACGAAACCCTTGTTGCTGGCGACACGACACATGATATCTCTTTATTCGAGTATTCCACCATGTGCGTTGCCATTGAGGATGGAGCAACGGAGTTGAAAGACATTGCCGATTTGGTGCTTCCAAACGAGTGGACAACTGCATGGTGCTTGATTGACAAGCTCAAGCCAGGTTGGTTACCTGGTTAGTCGATAGATGTTTGTCTATTGGTATCAGGTGATTTTTCGCTTGGCACTATCACTGTCAACTTGCGAGGTACCAACTCGTATTTGACTTCCGTGGTACCTAGTTCAAACACCTCGCCATCTGTTTGTATCGGTGTGGGGCGGTTGGTCCTGATGCTAACCTTCGTCGTCTGTAGATAGGACACACTCTCTTGATTGATATGACTGCCATTGAAGGTTGTAGGTAAAAGTTTCAATAGTCTTAATCGACTCATTCGGGGAGCGAAGCACACATCCAGCAGGTTGTCGTCAAGCCGGGCTTTTGGAGACATAAAGAATACTCCACCAGTTCGAGTGTTGTTGCCTACAGAAACTAAAAGCGCTGTTCCTTTATAGTTTCCTTCAGGCCATTCGATCTCCACTTCCCACCATGGACGTCGAGCAATCACGATCAAAGCCGAGATAAGATATCGGATGATGCCCTTGATATAAACCAGACGTTCATTCTCTATAGTGATCAGCGGCTCCATGCCTATAGCGGCATTGTTTCCGAAATAGCGACCGTTCACTTTTCCAACGTCTATTTGGCGCGTCTTGCCTTGAGCAATTACCCGAACTGCTTCATCAATCTCATTGGGAATCCCTAGACCAAAAGCAAGATCGTTGGCGGTTCCCAAGGGAATGATTCCCATCGGCACTGTCGGTTGATCACCAGATGCTATTACCAAGCCATTGACTGTCTCGTTATAGGTGCCGTCACCACCGACAGTAACCACCGTGTCATAGTTCGACAACGCTGCTTCTTGTGCAAGAGGAATTCCTTTACCAATTTGAGGAGAAACCACCAAATCATAGTCGACTTTGTACTTGGCGAAAGCGGCTTCAACTTCTGGAATCCGCTCCTTTGCCTGCCAACGACCCGCATAGGGGTTGACTATGATCTTGACTTTCCGCACTAGATGTCGACAAAGTACGTTAGTGCCGCATGGTCAATCAGTTCTTTGGTTAACTTGGGCTCGCTACCAACGTATAAGGCCACGTCCAAGACATGATTGACAATGTCCCGCGGATGAACCGCGCGTAACTTGCGATTCTGCCCAATATAATGTTCGCGGATAAGGTACTCCAATCCGTCCTCATCGAATGGGACCCCCAATGACTCGCAAATGCGAATGAAAATGGCGCGAAAGTCATTCGGATTCGGATCACCGATCTCAATCTTGTGCGGAATACGTCGGAGGAATGCCTCATCGACCAGGTCTCGCGGATCCATGTTGGTAGCGAAAACAACCAGCACCTGGAATGGTATCTCTATTTTGCGTCCAGTATGCAGTGTAAGATAGTCTACCTGTTTCTCAAGTGGGACAATCCATCGATTTAGCAAGTCTCGAGGACGGACTTGCTGACGGCCAAAGTCATCGATGAGCAACATTCCACCATTTGCCTTCATTTGATGAGGAGCTTCGTAGAATCGGGTAGTGTCATTCCATATAAGGTCAAGGTTGTTCAGAGTTAGCTCGCCGCCAGTCAGAATTGCAGGGCGGCGGATGCGAATCCAACGTGGATCCGGGATATTTCGGGCTGCTGCTGAAGTGGGGTTAACTGAGGATTCTTCCACAACTTCGTGGTTGACTTGATCGAATACCTTGATGATCTCGCCACCTATGTCCACTGCGTAGGGAATGAGAATATTCTCTGACCACATCATGTCCCCAATCGCTTCGGATATACTGGTCTTTCCATTTCCTGGAGGTCCATATAAGAACAGTGATTTGCCAGAGTTGATAGCTGGTCCTACTCGATCCAAAATATCGTCAGGCAACACCAAATGAGTCATTCCATTGCGTACATCATCTGGTCTGACTCTTGATCTAACCTCTGTCTGTGTGCCGATGTGGCGGTAATAGTCCTGCAGGGTTACTGGTGTAGGACCCACATAGGTAGTGCGTAAAAGTAACTCGCGAGCTTTATCAGCGCCCTTCTGGGTAATAGTGTACTGATACATGCTCTCACCAATGCCGGATGTCCCCCTAACCTCGCACATCTTGTCTCGTTTAAGGAAAGTGAGAATGTGCTGGAGCACACCGTGGAAAGGCAGCTTGACACGTTCGGCGATCTCGATTGCAGTAATGAAACCTGAGTAATAGAGATGTTTTATCACCAGATCTGATAACGTTCCGAGATCTAGCCCGGTGTCCTCTACTGACTGTATTGGATCTGGGCGAAATGGTGAACTCGCTCTAGCTACCATAAACTTGCCTCCGCTATATATAGTGGACTATGCGCCATTATACTTGTATGACTAGTCAAGCACAACATAAATTGCTATAGTACAGTTACAATTCGAGTGCCGAACAGCGATGAAACAGAGTGATCAGGATCAGATTGCCCGCAACCGACAATTGCTGATACTTGAATGGAAGAGAATTTATCTTCCATTGATCTTCATTGGCATACTTACACTAACCGCTATGGTTGCAATAGCTATCTATGCTTTTCAGGGCGATGAGCAATATGGTGGATTAGCTTCGGTCCTCGGGGACCTGTCCTTCATTCTCTTAGCTAGCATTGCCTTGATACCAGGCTTGATCATGTTGGCATTGTTCATCGGAATGAACATCGCCATCTGGAAGGGCGCCGATGCATTGCCAGTTGTTTTTTCCCGTGTTTTCGAGTTTTCAGGCAAGCTCGTTGAGCAATCCAAAAACGCACGCGATACCATCATGAACGTAGATGCAACGATCCAAAGACCGATCGACAGGATTTGTTCAACCTGTGAACAAGTTAGGAGTAAATATGCCAAACAATGATTGGAGACCACGTATACTATTGCTTGGAGGCATTGTTGGAGCTGTCCTGGGGGTGATGGCTGCCCAACTATATATTCGAGTAGCTGAAGAGTCTGGAGGTCCGTCAAAGGTGTCGTCTGGGAGAGTGCTCAAGCTAGCTGTTGCAGCACTGGGCGTGGTACGAGAAGCATCATTATTGGGTGGGTAGCATAATAGGAGGCAAATGATGGAAGTCAAGAGAACTGAAGTAGCAGTTGTTGCTGAATGCTCTGAGGAACATCGACAAACGGTCCGAGACATGATCGGATCAGCTTTTCATGTGGTGCTGATAGAGTCATTATCTGAATTGAACAGTATGCTTGAAGATCAGTTGACCATCGATGTGATTCTCACTTGCCAGAATCTACCTGATGGTTCCGGACTTGATGTCTTGGCTCTAGCAAACTCACAATATCCTCCTATTCCGGTCATCTACATGGCTCAACCGAATGATATTCCAGGAGTGACGCGCGCGTTGAGTAAAGGAGCATCAGACTATCTCTTGAGGGATGAATCTGACCCTCTTCGCTTGACGCAGATACTAAAGTCCGCCATCATCAGATCCAAGGCGGAGTTAGTAGCGGCACAGCGCAGCCGTGAACTGGGTGTCCTTAATGTGCTTCTGATGGCGCTAAATGTTGAGACAGAAGAGGAGCCGGTCCTTGACACTATCGTACGTGAAACCCAGTCGTTAATGGGCACTGATGCTTGCTCCATAATACTTGTGGACGAGGATAGAGAACAGATGCATCTGCGTGCTTCGACCAGGTTGCCAATGTCACCTGGTGCATACCCAATACCTCTCGACAGAAGCATAGCGGGCAAAGTGGTGCGACAGAAGAAAGGTTGCATCACCCATGATGTTACTCGTGACCCCGACTGGCACACTCTGCATGTAGATAATCTCATAGAGACTCCTGTGCGCTCTATGCTTACCGTGCCGTTGATTTCTGGAAACATGGTGCTTGGTGTACTCCAGGTAATCAACAAGAGAATAGGACCTTTTATCGCCTCAGATCAATCGCTCTTGGGATCGATTGCTGCTGTGGCTTCTGCTGCTATTATGCGTGGTCGTATGTTCAGCAACCGATAGTCACATTTATTCCGTTCTCGCTGTACAAATTCTAAAATGCCCAGTTGTACCTGACTGGGCATTCTTTTATTATCTTGACGCATTTCATATATGATCTTTATACTCGTGATGCATAATTCGTGTAGAGTAATACTGTGAACACGTTCCTTGTTTCATAGTTTACTTGCTACATATTCAGATATAATCAGAGTTCAGACACCTTACTCAAGGTCTAGGTGAAAGAACCCCTGTCCAGTATCAATACGGAGTATCATGCGATGATGCGATTTGATCGGTTTACTGAGAGCGCACAAGAAGCGGCTTCACGCGCATACGAGATTTTGCTCAA
>JBDLKB010000109.1:0-4972 GCA_039714055.1 Chloroflexota bacterium | reverse complement strand
CCGATTTCTGCAGGGCGGCAATGGCGTGGTTCAAATCGATGTCTGCTTTCTTCAGGAGCTGTTCATCGCTGCTGGTATATTGAGCGAATCCCCTATCTACCAGTGACTTGACATGTTGTGGTTTACAACCAGCAGTGCTCACTATTTCATCGATAGAGACAGGGTTATCATTTCCTGCAATGACAATCAAAGCTTGAGTGGCTGCAGTACGACGCCCTAGCAAGGGAAATACCTCGGTCCATTTGGACTCGTCAGCAGTGACTTTAACTACATCAACTGTTTTGGGTTTGATGCGAGGAGCATCTAGCACCGAAGCCCGACGAATCAGTCCACGGCGATCCAACTGAGCTGCCGCTGCCTGCCATTTGAGCTCAGGTGCAAGCTTAGTGATCTGCTTCCCACGCAGCGTACCATGTTCTTGAAGCAAATTGACCAACTTGCGTTGGTTCGCGGTGAGCCTCTGCCCCTCGAGACTTGCTTCCGGATTCAGATCCAGGACCGTGTCTGCTCTTTGAGACAATCCTGGTGGAAGCATCAGGCGCAAAGCCTCAGTCCAGGTACACAGATATTTTTCGGTGAGCCATTCAGCAAGCCTCAATCGCACTGGGTCAATCACTGGTTCGGGCAATACTCTCGAAATGACCGGTTTGGTGTCCGGTACCTCAGATTCTGAATCGATAGCAATGATGATTGCTTGTGCGTAACGACGACCGAACTGCAATTCCACTAGATGACCTGGTTTTAATTCCCTCTCCAAATCACGGGGAATGTGATAGTGGAAGGTCTGGTGGATTGGAGCATCCAGGTTGACTGCTACACGAGCGAATGTTGACATAATAGTAGAGCTCGATGATTATTCTTTGCGCGCACCCTATTATATCCACCATACTCAATGCGGCGAGATTGATCATAACACCCTCAGCGCTACAAGTTTCCATACTCTGTGCTGTGAGATACAATACGAACCTTGTCGTCCACTCGCGAACGATCGGCAAAGCATACTATTCCATGGCACACTCATTGACCAAGCAAGAAGGAATTATTACTTCTGGAAACATACACCGCTCCATCTGGTATCTTGCACCAGCTATGGTGATGGAAACTGGTGTTTTGAATTTGGTACAGGTGATGGACACCTACTGGGTGTCGCGTCTCGGATCTGCTGCATTGGCAGCGGTCACAATCTCTGTCACAGTGCGTTGGGTGTTAAACAGCATGGCGAACGGGCTGGGGATTGGGGGAATGGCAGTGATCGCCCGTCGAACAGGGGAGCGTAATTCGGAAGCGGCCAATCATGCTGTCTGGCAGGTAATTCTGTTGGGATTAATGGTCTCGGCGGTTCTAAGCGTGACCGGTTTGATTCTCCGGCGCCCTATCCTTACCGCGCTTGGCGCTCGTTCCGATGTGCTTCCCTTGGGTATGGATTTTCTCAAGGTTGCATTCACCGGCATGGCTGCCCTTGTGCTGTTCTTTGCTATCAATGCCATGTTCAGAGGGGCAGGCGAGGCTCGAATTGCCATGTATGTGCTTTCCACAACTACAGCAGTAACGGTTCTATTACAACCGTTTCTGGTCGTAGGAGTTGGACCCATACCAGGATTGGGGGTGGCAGGTTCAGCCCTAGCCTTCGTATTAGGTTTGTGCGTGGGTCTTTCTGTTCAGATTGTTATCTTACTGAGCGGGAAAGCTAGAATTCGTCTCCGGTTGCGCAGTTTGCACCCTGATTTTCACTTGATGGGCCGTATTGTTAGCATCGCTCTGCCTAGTACCATCCAAATGACACTGCGATCTTCGTCCAGATTGGCGATCATGGCATTGGTAGCTGCCTACGGCACCTACGCCACTGCAGGCTACGGTGTCGCCAACCGGTTGCTCCTTATCGCACTAATCCCCGTATTTGGCATGGGAAACACCGCTGGAACCTTGGTGGGTCAGAATCTCGGAGCAGAAGAGCCCAATCGAGCAGAAAAAGGCGCCTGGTGGGTAGCAGGATACGCCACTATATATATGACGGCGGCAACAGTGCTGCTGTATGTCTTTACCAAGCCTCTGATCTCGTTCTTTGATCCCACCCCAGAGGTTGTATCCTTTGGCACCGATTGTCTGCGTATTATTGGATTGTCTATGATTGCGACGTCTGCCGGGGTGGTTCTCGCTCGCGCATTGGATGGTGCCGGAAACACTGTTCCTGCTGCGGTGATCAATCTGGTGACATTGTGGGCAACTGAAGTACCAGTGGCGATAGCCTTGTCAAAGTGGAGCAGATTGGGACTAGACGGTGTGTGGTGGGGTAGAGCCATTGCCAACCTGGCAAATGGGGTGCTGTTCTTTAGTTGGTTTAAGAAAGGCCGCTGGAAGGACCGCGAGGTTTGAGCTTCATCCCTGTGGTTTGGCTGGTATCATTGAGCTTCTAATCAATCATCTCAAAAAGTGAGGTCTATCTTTGCGAAAGGCGATATTCTTCCTGCTGCTTGCTCTACTTGCGTCATGCGGTGACGATAGCGCTGCTGCTCCGACTAGAGAGTCGGTTTCGATACAGGATGTGCCGGTATCAACCATTGATGCCAAGGTTGACCCTGTACAGCGATCTCTTTCCATGTTGGCCCAGTTCGAAGCCGGTGACTTTGAGTCAGTTGTTGCGCAGTTCGATCAAACCATGAAAGATGCGTTGTCTGTCGATCAACTGCAAAAGACATGGATAGATCTCAATCAACAAACGGGTGAGTTTGTTGAGATCTTGAATACACGCGAACTAAGCCAAGAGCCCTATTCAGTCGTGATCGTAACCTGCCAGTTTGAGACCATGATCATCGATGTCCAAACCGCCTACAATGAGGTGGGCGAAATCTCTGGTCTCTACTTTCGTCCCGGCGCGGACCCGAATGTCTCTCAAGATTCAGCGGCCTATGTCAACCAGGACGCGTTTGAGGAGGAATCAGTAACCATTGGCGCTGAGAGCGAGTATCCACTGCCTGGTACTTTGACCCTACCTCTTGATGCTGGTCCATTTCCCGCAGTTGTTCTTGTTCATGGATCAGGGCCGCTTGACATGGATTCCACAATCGGACCGAATAAACCGTTTCGCGATTTGGCTTGGGGTCTTGCGTCACAGGGCATTGCGGTGCTGAGATACGATAAGAGGACCTGGGTCTACGCTGAGCAGATTCAAGAACAGATGAATACCCTCACAGTAGACGATGAGACCATCCTGGATGTCCACATAGCTCTCACCCTCTTGCGGGAACGTCCTGACATCGATCACCAGCAACTGTACGTGATTGGTCACAGCCTGGGTGGAATGTTAGCACCTCGCATTGCGGAAGAAGACCCGTTGCTTGCTGGCATTGTGCTACTGGCTGGAAACAGCAGACCAATTGAGGACCTGATGCTTGAGCAGTCTGGCTACTTGCTTTCGTTTGAAGCAGACCCCTCTGAAGAAGTGTTAAAGTTGTTGGAGGATCTTGAAGCACAGGTGGAGCTAGTCAAAAGCAACGAGCTCAATGTGGACACCCCACCAGATCAGTTACCAATGGGTGTGCCTGCGGCATACTGGCTGGGCCTGCGCGAATACTCTCCTGCCCAGACAGCGGCTGAATTGACCATTCCTATCTTATTGCTGCATGGCGAACGTGATTATCAGGTAACCGCTGCTGACATGCAGCTATGGGAAGAGTCTCTCACCGGAAAAGACCAAGTCACCTTTATCTCGTATCCTTCTCTCAATCATCTCTTTATGTCTGGGGAGGGACCGAGTTTACCAAAGGAGTATATGGAGTTGGGACACGTGGATGCGGCTGTGGTTTCTGACATCGCCAACTGGATTTTGAGCCATTAATCTCATGGCAAGAAATGTACTGGTAATTGGCGGCGGCGCTGCGGGGCTAATTGCTGCTGCCGCAGCTGCTAGCGCAGGTGCAAACACCGTCATTCTTGAAAGGATGAGACGTCCAGGAAGAAAACTTGTCATTACCGGCAAGGGTCGGTGTAACCTCACTAATATTGAACCAGTCGAGGAGTTTATTCAACATTTCGGTGCAAATGGACCATTCCTCCGTCAGGCATTCTATCGTTTCTTCTCAGATGATCTGATTGACTTGCTTCATGCCAACGGAGTAGATACTGTCCAGGAACGTGGGGGACGCATCTTTCCTATTAGCAGTCGGGCCCAGGATGTGGTCGATGCGCTTCAACAATGGGCTCTGGGTCAGGGGGTGGAGATTCGTCCACTGACTCGTGTCAAGTCGCTGGAACTCGAAGGAGAGCGAATCGCATGTGTCGCTGAAACTCGAGCAGGACAGATTTCAACATTTAGTAGTGACGCTGTCATTGTAGCCACTGGGGGCTTGTCATATCCTGCCACTGGTTCTTCTGGAGATGGATATCGCTGGGCACGGCAGTTTGGTCACACTATTGTACCCACGCGACCAGCCTTGGTGCCGCTGATAACTGCTGGAGACACTGCTGCGCAACTACAGGGTCTGGCTCTTCGTAATGTACGCGCCCGGTTGCTGATTGATGATCAGGTGCTCCAGGAGCAGTTCGGAGAAATGCTGTTTACGCATGATGGTGTATCAGGTCCTATCATCCTCACTCTGAGTAAACATGCTGTCGATGCGCTTGCTAAGAACAGAACCCTACAACTATCCATTGATCTCAAACCCGCCCTGGATCGTGAGAAACTAGACACCAGGCTGCTGCGTGATATCGATAACAGCGGAAGGAAGAGCACTGCCAACCTGTTGAAGCAGTTGCTTCCACGCAAGATGATACCTGTCTGCATTCACCAGACGAGTTTGTCGCCAGACAAGCCCGGGCATCAGATCACTGCTCAAGATAGATTGCGTCTTCTGAACTGGCTGAAGAACTTCCGTCTCGATGTTGTTGGTCATCGATCCATTGACGAAGCTATAGTGACTGCTGGGGGGGTCTCTACCAAGGAGATCAATCCCAAGACCATGGAGTCACGTTTGAT
>JBDLKB010000108.1:0-5111 GCA_039714055.1 Chloroflexota bacterium | reverse complement strand
ACTGACAGCTTGGGATTCCTGTTCTTCCTGGGTATTGCTTCAGTTCTGATGTAGTTGCAGTGGTGTTGACTGATTAGCAAACGCATCTAGTCAGATGCAGTATCAGTTTCCTGCTGGTGAATCGGTTCCAGGTGCACGTGAGCCAGGTCAACTTCAGGTATGGCTTCGACTGCATCCTGTACTGCTTCAGAGATGTCGTGAGCAGCGGCAAAGGTGATGTCTTGCGCCAAATCTACGTGCAAAAGCACACGAAGCTGAGGTCCAACATAATCAGCTATCACCCGGTGTACTCCAAGCACCCCTTCCACATCAAAAGCCACACTTTGAATGCGATCTACCAGTTCTGAGGGTGGCGCTTTGCCAGTGAGGTAGCCCAAGTTCTCAGAGAGGATCTCCCACACGTTGCGAAAGATCCAAACAGCGACCACCAGTGCAGCTATGGGATCAGCAAGGGGATGAATCCTGGTGGCGGCGATCACTCCGATCAGAGCGGCAGTTGATGAAAGCACATCGGATAGATTGTCCCGGGCGAAAGCATCAATAGCAGGGCTGGAACCCTCTTTGCCTACACGTCGCACAAGGTAGTACATGACTATTTTGGCAAGTCCGCTTATTACCAGCACCACGGCAGGTAAGCCCCAGTTAAATTCAGCAGGAGTGCCGAACAAACTGATTATCGCGCGTCGGGTGACCTCGAACCCGGCAAATCCCATCATCAAACTGATCACTGTGCTCACCAATGGTTCGATGCGCCCGTGTCCTTGAGGATGGTCCGAATCAGCCGGCTGCTGGCTGAGCCACAGTCCCCAGGCTAGAAAACCGGTGTAACCCAGATCAGTGATCGAGTCGACCGCAGCAGCGAGAACCGCAGTGCTGCCAGTAACCCAGGCTGCTCCACCTTTGATCAAGGCAAGTATTCCATTACCGATCACTGCGATCCAGATGGTACGCAGGACCATGCGGTAGCGGATGGGGTCTATATTCTGTTGACGGATGCGAACGATATCACTCACGATCGACCTCAGTGCTATTCTATCATGGGTCTTTGGCGCAGCGCACACCGTGATCCATGGCGTAGCCTAACAGACCGCCAGAGTGCCGGTGAGCCGTGCGGTGAGCCCAATCGCTGTTGTTAAAGCTGCCGCCGCGCAGAACCTTCTCGTTGCCGCCTGCAGGACCTAGGGGATCAACTGCAGGCGCCACCAGGTAATAGTTAGGCTGATACCAATCTGCTACCCACTCCCACACATTTCCCGCCATGCCCAAAGCACCGTACGGGCTGGCTGAATCAGGATATGCATCAACTGGGGAGGTATCACCCTGAGGAGCCTTGTTTCCGGTCCAATCGTTGCCCCAGGGCCAAGTGCGTCCTTCAGCACCACGGGCTGCCTTTTCCCATTCGGCTTCGGTGGGGAGGCGTTTGCCCGCCCAACGACAATATTGATTGGCATCCTCCCAGGAAAGCCAGCGCACGGGGTGATCCTGACGGTCAGGGTAATCATAGGCACGCCAGGTGAACTCACGCGGGTCTCCCCGAAGATCGGCCGTAGTCAGATATCCAGTTTCTTGAACGAATTCTTTGTACTGAGCAACAGTTACTTCGGTTCGGTCGATGAAAAAGCTGGAGACGGAGACCTGCCGCTGGACCAGCTCGTCAGTGAACTCATCAGGACGACAGACACCCAGACACCGCGCGTTCCAGGACTCTACTTGAGCTTCAGTTGAACCACGGAAGAACGGTCCGCCTTCAACAAAGACCATATCACTCTCGGTCTTGTTGGGGATTGCCAAATCTCCTGCCAGTTCTTTTAATACGCCTGACTGCTCGGTATCAAGAAGGGTCACAGCCAGGGCAGAGGATGGGTTGCCATCCGGGGTCGAGCGACCCAGGAAGGGGAAGAACGCAATTGGGTTAGGAGAAGCTTCATTCTCGGATTCTACCCACCGTACCAGGAAGCCAGGGTCTCCTTCTGCTGGAGTTAAAGCGACAAGAGCATAATCGGCAAACTGTGTTGGCTTCGAGTCCAATTCGGCACGCAGCCATTCCTCAAAGCCAGGAAATGCCGATGGTTCTGTTTCCGAGTCCCACAGATTGATGGTAGCAATTGCCTTATCATCCGCATCGTAAAAGGTGACCAAGTGATCTTTGACTGCAACCTTCCAGTCATGCCGAAAGTTAACACTGTAATCCAATATATCGTGTTGGAACAGACGCCTGCCAGCGATCTGTTGGGGATGTTCGCAGGAGATGGTTGCTAGAACCTTGTTAAGGTCAGCATGATAGTCGGGGTTTAGCAAATCAATGGCTATAGCGAACCGGTCAATCAGGCCAGTTTGATGAGTATACGAAAACACCGCCTGGGGCAGGGAGAATGAGCGCTGTTCCTTTTCTTTCAGCACCCAGGTGACAAGATAGCCGGGTTCTCCCGAAAGGGCCCAGATGGGGTCGGCGCTGTAGATAGAAATGAGATTCGGAACCGAGTCAGGCGCAGCAGATTCTAGCTGCGAAAGGAAATTTGCATTGTGATCAAATTGTGCGTTTCTGGTCCAGCTCCTTACTTCCAACACGGGATCATCGAATTCGGAATATAGCGTGACTCCATCGGGCGACGATTTATGCTGCCAGATTCCAGGGTAGGTGAGAGTACAGTCAGAATAAGCTAGTTGGATTTCTGTGGCACCGGGTGTTTGCTCCGGCTGTGCCAAAGTGAACCGTGATTGGTAGGAAGGTGGAATAAGCACAAGTTGTTTCAACTCTGACCGCTGACCTACTGAGTTGAACAACAAGATCCCCACCGTACTCTTATCCTCTCCCCAGCCCTTGGAATAGATGGGAATGTGGTCAGGCGGCAACGACAATGCGGGAAAGGCTGCAACTACGTTGGTGTTCAGATCTACAGTCACCCAGCCGGGTCCTAGCCACTTTGAACGAAGCTCGTTGATGAACTGCGAGAGGGTGAGCTGCTGTGCCACGTGAGGAGCCACAGAGAGTGATAACGACGAAGGGAGTTGGCTTGCCAAGGTGCCGTACTCTTTGTTCTCTATAGCATGGATGACCGACATGAATCCGGATTGATTCTCCACCGGGCGGTCAAGGCAGCGGACCTGGGTTCCATCTAGATTAGTGTGAATAGCATGCCTCAAGTTGCCGTCATCAAAGACAAGACGGTAGCCTCGGGTGGCTTGCGGCAGTGGTATCTCACCCGGTCGAGGACATTCGAGTGACGAGTCTTGGAAGGTGTATAGCTCAGCACTTGCCAATGAGAGCGATTCAGGTTCGGTATCAAGGCTGCTTGCCAGTGCTTGCCTTGCAATGTGGATCAACTGGCTGGGAATCTCACTGCTTGCATCTCCTACTTGCTCCGCGGGTGTAGCTTCCGCTGTGGGTTGGGTTGCAGGAGTTGGCGTGCTCTGGGGAAAGGTGCTGCAGGCAATACCTGTCAAGATAAGCGGTATTATAAATATGATGATTGACTGTTTTAGATTCCAGCTTCTGCTTGAATTAGGTGACACTAGAGGAATTGTCCTGATAGAGCTGGAGGAATTCGACCGCGGTTTGTACCAGCTTGCGGTTGCCGATGAAAAATGGAGTTCGCTGCGTCAGCGAATCTGGTTGTTGTTCCAGTATGGGGTTGCTTCCATTACTGGCATCTCCCCCAGCTTGCTCAGCGAGGAACGCCAAAGGATTGGCTTCGTACGCCAGGAACATCTTTCCGTTGGGATACACAGTGTCTGCCGGGTAGCAAAAGATACCTCCGGCAAGCAGGTTTCGGTGGAAATCGGCTACCAGTGATCCGGTGTATCGCAGGGAGAGACCACCTGGGAATGAGAGGTCCTTGCCTTGAAGATATCGGGCAAAGCGGCGCATGCCAGGACCCCAAAAGTCATCATGAGCGTGGTTAAGGCTGTAGTAACGTGGTGGTTCGGGTATGCGGATGTTCTCATGTGAAAGAAGGAATTCACCAAGTCCAGGATCGAGGGTAAAGCCATTGAGACCCTGACCGCTGCTGTAAACCATCTCCACGCTGGAGCCGTAAAGGATGTAACCTGCGGCGACCAGGTTTCTGCCTGGCTGTAGGCAGTCTTCTTTAGTGGCGCCGACCTTCGAATCATGCGGTCGGTAGATGCCAAAGATAGTACCAATGCTCACGGTATAGTCAGTTTCTGACACTCCATCGAGGGGGTCAAGGACCAAAGCGTAACTGCCACCGGCTTGCCCATCACTGGTGACGATCTGTTTCACCGTCTCCATGGCAATAGCGCCCACCCTGCCGGTTCGACTGTTGAGATCAAGCAAGATGTTGGAGGCGAACCGTTCCAGGCTGCGGGCGCGAGGCTCTCGTGCCCTTGAATCCAATTCGACGATATGGGTGCGAGTGGCTTCACGAGCGATCACTTTGGCTGCCAGGGCGATGTCGTAGAGCAGGGCGGTAAGTGTGCCAGTGGCATCGGGAAAGTCCTGCTGGGCGGTGAGGATATGGCGTTCCAGAGTGTGGGTGATGGGCATGTGAATCTCCTCAACTCGGTTGAAGATGGGTTGATCAATGTGTCCAGTATAGTCAGCTTGAGAACAATGGCAACTTGAGTCTACGGAGTTAGACTGTGATCTTGTCGCAAGCTGGAGGTTTGTGTTTACTGAATGTTAATAAAACCAACGCTACACCATCCTGCTCCGCTTCGCTTCGCGCACGGAAGCAAAGGATTGGATAAGGATTATACCGTTGGCAGGACGATGCTCAGATGATTCTGTTGCTCGATAGTTCAAACCATATAGAATTGCACAGTTGATGGTATTGTTAGAGTCACTATGCAGGGTTGAGAAATGAAAGACAAGTTGCTTAAAAAGATTGAAAATAAAGAAGCTCATCTGGTGGTGGTAGGCATGGGGTATGTTGGTCTGCCATTGGCAGTGGAATTTACCCGCGCTGGTTTCAAGGTCACAGGCTTGGAGGTTGACCAGGAGAAGGTAGATCTGCTCAATAGTGGTAAGAGCTACATTCCCGACATCTCCAGCGATAGATTAGCGCCGCTGGTGGCACAGGGCAGTTTGTCAGCGACGACCGACGCTGACATATTGACTATGGCGGACGCAGTGAGCATCAGTGTGCCCA
>JBDLKB010000107.1:0-5127 GCA_039714055.1 Chloroflexota bacterium | reverse complement strand
CGAGTGTAGTTTCTATCACCGATTCGAGTTCCTGATCCAACAAGACGCAATGCTCCGAATGGTCAAACCAGACAAGTTCTTTAACCTTTGAACCCACACTCTCCATCAAATAGTTGGCCGAAGATGTTGTCACAAGTTGATCTTTTCTCCCCTGCACCACCAGCAGTGGCTGCTTGATTTTGGGAAGCTCACTCCTGACCAACTTGATCAACGAATACAACTCACTCGCTGAACGCGCAGGATAAGCATAATACCCTTGCCATCGATCATCTACCACTGAAGGCGGCCCTTCAGGAAGGGTGATCTGTTTAATCACTCGTGATAATAGAGCAGCAAAGGGCAAGGCAAAGCGAAGTGGGCTTGTGACTTCTAAAGCCGGAGCATAGGCAAGAACTGCAGCGATCTCAGGGAATTCACTGGCTAATTGCAGGGCAAGCAAACCACCCATTGACTCTCCGCCTACGATAACTTTTGAACATCGATCTCTGATCATCAGATATGAATCAAGAGCTGACTGGTACCAATCCTGATGCGTGCTTTGGATCATATGATCAACATTGGTCCCATGCCCATTCAACAGAGGACCAGCTACAGTGTAGTCGGCCAGATGTAAACGTTGTGCCAACAATCGGACCTCAGCAGAAGTAGCGCGGAAACCGTGGATCAACAGTATTCCAGTGCCGTTGCTGCCGGGCCAATAGAACGAATCACCATCAAGATGAGGGTTTTGTATCTGCGAATCTATTCGGGTGGTGTCAACCATTGTTTGTCTCTCAAACTTGCAGCCGGAAGTATATCACAAGATTCATAGCGTCATCCGCATAATTGACGCTCGTTCGGCTATCCAGTACAATGCCGCACCATGAATCCCAGAGTCCCGATCATTACCATTACCACTGACTTTGGTACTCGAGACAGTTATGTTGGCGCGATGAAGGGGGTGCTCTTACAGCATTTGCCTCACGTGCAGTTGGTGGATATCAGCCACGAGATATTCCCACAAGACATACTACAAGCCGCACTAGTGTTACGTGAGGCATCTCGATATTTCCCAATAGGAACAACTCATTTGGTCGTGATTGATCCTGGAGTTGGATCTGAAAGAGAGGCGATAGCTCTTGAGAGTGCGAAACACTATTTTGTAGGTCCTAACAATGGTGTATTATCAATCGCAGCGCCAACCCCTTCTGAGGCCGTCGTTATTCAACACTCAATCGCAGGCCACCAACCAGTCGAGATTAGTCACACCTTTCACGGACGAGATCTGTTTGCCCCGGCAGCAGCACAAATAGCTGCGGGGATTCCATTGAGCAAACTAGGAACTCCTCTGGATCGATATCACCGACTGGAGTTGCCATCAATAGACTACGTAGCAAGCGGTAATATAATTGGAAAGGTGCTTGCGATTGATCACTTTGGCAATGCCATAACCAATATCGGTCCTGTGAGTCATATATCTAATGGAATCACCCTAGACCTCTATGAAGGTGAGTCAATCATCCTGGAAGAACCATTGTCATTGGAGGTGGGGGGAATAACAGTTCCCTTTCACCAAACATACAGTAACGTAGCGACTGGGGAGCTTCTGGCATTGATTGGCAGCGGTAAAATGGTTGAGATAGCGGTCAGAGAAGGCAGTGCCAATGAGTTGGGTATTGAACGTGGAGACACGGTGTCTCTGTCTGGAAAACCCAACAGTCGCTAATGGAATCGCATTTGGAGAATTGATAATGGACCAATTCATTGTTACAGGACAGGCGCCCCTAAACGGAACCGTGCAGCCCAGTGGAAACAAGAATGCCGCTTTTCCCGTTCTGGCAGCAGCTTTACTTACTGATGAACCAATAGTTGTCCACAACGTGCCTGAAATTGAAGATGTACAAACGTTTCGCGAACTGCTGCAGCAACTGGGAGTGAGTATTGAACGATTAGCACCAGGATCATTTCGTCTCCAGACAAAAGACATCGACATCTCCCAACCGGATTCCAAGTTATTTGGACAGATACGTGGTTCTCTTGTGCTCACAGGTGCACTGCTGGCCCGCGCAGGTCATGCAACCTTGCCCGCACCAGGCGGGGATGTGATCGGACGCCGGCGTATAGACACGCACATCTTGGGCTTGCAGACACTAGGCGCGACGATCTCGTATGGCAGAGCGCTAAACCTGAGAGCAGCCCGTTTGAAAGGCGCTGACATCATTCTTGATGAAGCAAGCGTTACTGGAACCGAGAACATCATACTTGCAGCAGCGCTAGCAAAGGGTACTACAATCATCAACAATGCTGCATGCGAGCCCCATGTCCAAGACCTTTGTCATTTTCTGAATATTATGGGAGCCAACATCACTGGTATTGGCTCGAACATACTAACGATTGAGGGAGTGAACCAGCTTTCTGGTGGTGAATACACTTTGGGACCAGATTTTATGGAAGTGGGCAGCTATATCGGTTTGGGCGCTGTCACCGATGGTGAATTGACCATTAAGAACGCAGGGGTCCCTCATCTGAGGATGATTCACATGGTATTTGAGAGAATGGGGGTCAATCTGATCATCGACGGTGACAACGTCACCATCCCCCCTCAAAGTGAGCTACTGATTGAGCCGGATTTGGGTGGCGCTATCCCGGAGATCAAAGACCGCCCTTGGCCTGGTTTCCCACCTGACCTAATGAGTATTGCGATCGTGCTAGCTACTCAAGCGCAGGGCTCGGTGCTCTTTCATGAGTGGATGTACGAGAGCAGACTGTTCTTTGTAGATAAGCTGATCCGAATGGGTGCTCGTATCATACTCTGTGATCCTCACCGTTGTCTGGTGCAGGGACCAACTCTATTGCACGGCGAACACGTGGAAAGCCCTGACATTCGCGCAGGTATGGCTCTGTTGGTTGCCGCAATGTGCGCACGAGGGGAAAGCATAATCAGCGGCGCGCGTCAGATAGATCGAGGATACGAGCGCATCGAGGCAAAACTGCAAAAGCTGGGAGCAAAGATACAGCGCGTGACCAGTCAAGATGATTAGATTGGCACCAGGAAATGATGATCTCGCAGCAAGGAAATTCTGCTAATCTGGGGCGTTGTTCAGAGCAAATCGATACTGCTCCCAATCATCCATATCTCGCGTAATCCAATCATCATCAGCTGTCACCAACTCTAGTTGATCAGGATGGCGGCTAATCACATCTCGAGGAGCACCATCGTCGTTGAGCTCACAGAGCTCAGCCCACAACGAACGATCAAAAAGGACAGGATGTCCCCTCCGCCTCTCGAAGATTGGCGCAATTATCGGTTGTCCCGTTTGCGCATAACGTTGAATGATCCGATCCACCAATTCTGCTTTTATCCAAGGCTGGTCAGCTAACATCACTAAACACGCGTCGACGGATTGAGGTAGCGATTGAATACCAATCTGCAGAGAACTGATCAGTTCTGTCTCAAAATAGCGCTGGTTGGTCACATAGGTAAGATCCTGACCTAGTAATGAATCTCGAACCTTAGCCTCATGAGAACCTACCACAATCACTACCGGACCGGTAATCGACTCCATCTGTTGAACACGGTCAACGAGAGCCTCTATGACATTCTTCCCTCTCCACGGTAGAAGCTGCTTTGGTACTTGTGAGTCCATTCGGCGGGAGCTCCCCGCTGCCAAGATAACAGCAGCCACTCTACGTTGAACTTCCACTACTGGTTTCTCCTTCTCCAATGCGCACAGTACCACACAATCGACCTGTGTAGCAAGTGTATTGGAGACATGACCTCTAAGCACTTGTTGAGCTACTTGTCTGGCGCACTTTACGCCAATGGTATCTTCTACTTTGTTAATCAGCACGCGAATAGGGACATTAGCGGGGACATTCTTGCAGCCACCCTGTGGATGCAGTATCACTTGCCCGACTATATCGGGAGTGACTGTGTCGCTGGGCTCGGTTTTGGTTAGAGCACATACTCTTTCTACACGATGAGCGGTTTGTCCAATAGGAGAACCAACCGCATCAATAGCTACAACTGGAACAACCAATGTGCTAGATAATGGAATTACTGGCTCGTCTTCATTCGGGACCTTGAGGGAGTGTCCTCTGGCACCGTCTGCCTCAACCAGGATCAAATCAGCGATGTTTCTTGCAGCTATTTCGTCCACTTCGTCACTTGGTACCGACTGCCACTTGGTACCGTCATCGCTAGCTGTTCCAGTCAGCAAAACATGACCAAACTCATCTAGCGCTCTACTCAGTTTGTTCAGGTCTAGTTGACGACCCTTCCACACTAGATGATATGGTGCCCAAGATTCTTGCCCAACACCTAATTTGGTGGTGGTAGTGGATACAACACGCCAACCTCGCTCATGAGCCTCAGTAGCCATTCGCATCATGGCGGAAGTTTTACCCCCTGCGCCTGAAAACGAAACGACATCTTTGCGCATGATGTTAAATGCAGTGATTAGTTTCCAGGAGTCCACCACAAGTCCGTACTAACTAACCAGTCACAACGTTCTCAAGTCTGTGGAAGAGAAGATAGCTTCCAGAACGCCGCCACCGATGGCAAGCGCTTTGTCAGAAATGGTGAAACAATACTCGCGTACACCACGGGGATCGATATCACCGATCTTTTGTCCCTGTTTTATTGATACCGACGAATGAACCAGACCTCGAAGTACACCATCTAATGTGGCAGAAACAGGTTGTTTGCCCACGTACCCCACAGGTTGGCCCCGGGAAACCTTGTCACCGATGTGAAATTCCGAGTGAAGAAAACCACCTACTGGAGCATATAACACTCTTTGGTGTCTCATGCCATCAATTGATCCTGGCACCCCTGTGTCTGCAGCAGCTTGCCCATCCAAAATCACCCGTCCCAGGTAATGCCCTCGCTTGGTCTCAATCACGGCGTGGCAATTCGCTCCAGCAACAAAACCTGGACCGAGTGCAATCACTAGAGATGCTTGGCTCCTATCCGTATCTTTCGTTGCTCTCTTGAGCATACGCGCATCGATCACAATCAGGGGCGAATGCTCCTCGATCACTTGTCCATCAGGATCAATGACGACCGGCACACATCCATCATTCAGAGTCGATTCTATGTCTGACATGTTGATGATATGGCACCCAACCATATCCTGCACCTGAATC
>JBDLKB010000106.1:0-5130 GCA_039714055.1 Chloroflexota bacterium | reverse complement strand
ACGTAATAGATCCTCCGGTGCCTGTAGTGCGCGCACCCAAGTTGAAAGGTTTTGTACGTTCATCGACAGCGAAGCAGTTGCCGCCAGCTATGAAGCGAACGTTGACCAGCGTCCTTGGATTACGGGAAGGGAACTAGGCTAAGCCAGCACAATTGCACGGGGCTAAGCGGTTTGGGGTGTTGAGGGGTACACAACCAAGACGGATCGCTTGGTGTGGTGAAGCAGGTCTCTAGTGACGTTGCTCAAAATGATCCGATCAAATGAAGGTCTTGCCCACGAGGATCCCATAACGATAAGATCATGATCCTCTTCTTGTGCTGTTCGAAGCAGCTCTCGATGCGCGACCCCATAGGCAATCTTTAAATCTGTTTCAATTCCGCTTTCCTGCATCGCCCGGGCTGCTTTTTGCAGAGCAGCAGAAGTCGGTGTGTGTGTTGAAAGGAGTTCTTCTAGGGTTTGTTCGACCTCCTCTAAACCAGCAAACATGAGCGGTGGAGCAGATTCAACGTGCACCAGAGTGACTTTGGAGTTGAAGGTATTTGCTATAGACGTACCCCAACTTATCAGTTCGTCGGTAAACCCGTTACCACTGATTCCAAGCAGCAGTTTACGAATCTTTGATCGCTCGCTGCGAACGATTAGCACAGATGTAGCTACATCATGCGCCAGTCGAGAGGCGATGCATCGGGTTAATGCTCGTTCTATTGGTTTTCGCTTGCGGTAGCCAACGACAACCAGATCGAAACATTTGTCTTCGATTTCTACCTGCAAGCTATCAACATAGGGACCGAATCGAATAACTGAATCAAACGCTACATTGCTAGACTTCAAAATTGAATGAGCTGTTTCGGCTGCTTTGTTTACTTTGTCTTGCTTCTTGCCCGCTACCATTAACTTGACTGATGCCGACAATGCCTCGGCTATTTTTGTGCCAAGGATCACAGCTGCTTTGCCTTGTGAAGAGCGGTCGATACTTATAAGAATCTTCATTTTCACATGTACCTATATTACCATTCCAGAGAAAGCCCTGTATACCAGCAATAACACACCGATCATGGGAAGGAACGCAAAAGCCAGTCGAAGCCGAGGGCCGCTTACGTAGCGTGTTGCTTGAGCTCCTATTTGTGCACCAATGGCAGCGCCAGTCTGCATCACTAGAGCCATTAATACATCGACATTACCTTTAATGGCGTGGGTTAGGGTGCCAAAACCAGCAGAGAATACAATCTCGAACAGATCGGTGCCCACGGCAACGTGTGTGGGCACGCCCAGGATGTAAATCAGTGCTGGCATGCGAATGATTCCTCCACCAACACCTAACATCCCCGCTAGTATCCCAGTGACAAATCCAACTAGCAGTATCAACCACAAGGAAATAGATTCGATACCCGAATCAGGCAACCGGATCATGGGTGGGATGCGAACAGTTTGAATTCGATGGGTAACCATCTCGAACCGGCTGGCTTGTTTGGCTGAAAGTGTCTGGTCCGACAGTTTTCGTGTAGAACGCAGTCCTTCCCAGAACATAAAGATAGAGATGACCAGTAACAACACGATGAAGAAGATGTTCAGGAATCGATCCAGCACTATGGGGGAGTAGGATTCAAGTTTTTCAATCACCTGTGCCCCCAACTCGATTCCTACCACTGTGCCAGCTATCATGAGGGCACCAAGTTTAAGGTCAATGTGACCCAGAGCACGGTGTCTTTTCGCAGCAACGATTGACTTGCCTGTCATGTGCGCTAGATCGGTGCCGACCACAAAGTTCGCTGGAACACCCAGGAATAACATGGCGGGACCAGCGAGAAAACCGCCTCCCACGCCAAAAAAGCCGCCCAACAAACCAACAACAAAGCCGATAGCTGCTAATAGAACTGGTGAGACTGTAACTCCAGCGATTGGAAATTCCATGATAGATTACATCTCTTTAATCAAACCGTTCCAGCCGAAGTCTATCAAGAAGAAAGGATGTAACTTCTTCAAGCAGCAGACCCTGACCGATGATCAGTGTCAATGCAATGGCAGAATACAGGGCAAGGTTGTTGGAGAAAAGCTCAAGCAGTGGTCCTGATAGAGTGCGGAAGGCAAGGGCAGCGTAGACAACAACCAACAGCGCATACAGCACAAGCTCTACTAACACGCCGAGTGTCATACGCTTGAGTTCGCTGCGTGTAATCCTGGATGGATTGTCTCGCTTTTCAGTTGTATCTGGCATGCTCGTCCGCAGGGTGTGACGGATGAGTAACACCCATTTATTTACTCTTCCAAGAATGCGTCAATTGCAGTGCGAGAGATTCGGTAGACTGAACCTACTTTTTTCGCTTTCAAGTTACCTTCAGTGACAAGCTGTAGTATATCTGCTTCCGATACCTGGAGATATGCCGCCGCCTGAGCTGGAGTCATAACCGCTGGTATCGCTGCTGCAGCTGCTGCGCCAGCAACCTCAGACGGTTGAGTTTGAGCGTCGGAGATTCCTTTGGTCATTTGCTGAGCTATAGCCATGCCTGCACCCAATCCAGCGCCCATTCCTGCCATGCCGCCACCTTCCTGTTGTGCTGCTTCAAGGGTAGCTTTAGCAGTCTGAACCGCCTGGAATCCCTGTACCCGATCGGCTTCAATCAAACCCATCTCTGCCAGAACTTCTAGCTGATTTGGCGCCGGTTTCAAGGAATTGATCACCAGAGATTTGAGAGCGATACCCCACAATTTGAACATCTCAACTGACTTGCTGCGGACAGCGCCGCGGATCTCTTCTGT
Source organism: Chloroflexota bacterium (assembly GCA_039714055.1). Lineage (GTDB taxonomy): Bacteria > Chloroflexota > Anaerolineae > Promineifilales > UBA4811 > JBDLKB01. The sequence goes on along the minus strand of JBDLKB010000106.1, from coordinate 2,373 downwards.
CATTCCAGCCAAGTCCAGAACAGAGAGCTTGAGTTCACCTAGTACATCCTGGAGTTTCTCCAATATCACGCCACGGAGAAGATCCTCGATATCACTGGTGCCAAAACCAGCGCTTGTACCGACGATCTTGGCAACAAACATCTGTGGATCAACGATCTGCACAGTAAAATTGCCATATCCTTGCAAAGCGGCAGCACCAAACTCCGGGTCACGTACTATGACCGGCTGCTGGGTGCCCCATCCAAGATCCAGAAACTCGCGTTTGCTGACGAAATATACTTCAGCGGTGAATGGGGTGCGGTCGCCAAATGCTTTTCCAATGAGGTTGACCAGTAATGGAATGTTGGCAGTAGTTATGGTATGCCGACCAGCTTCGAAATTGTCCAGAGCCTGTCCATCACGTACAAATACTGCTGACTGGCTTTCCCGTACTACCAACTGAGAGCCCAGACGGAAATCACCAGAGCCCTTTTCTGGAACACGATGGACCATTTCATCCTTCATCTCGTCAATGTACTCGATTACATCGAAAATTCTTGCCATAATCCTTCTCCTTTGAATGTCACCAAATAGTGTTGTTATTACGGACCTTATTCTTCCTCGGTAAACACGTCGTCACGTTGACGGTATGCTTGCAGAGCTTCCGATACTTCGCGTCCAATCTTTTTGACTACGGGCGCAAGATCGTGCTGATAATCGATCGCAAACTCGAGTTTATCCAGTGCTCCATCTATATCATGTATGTGTTCGTATAGGCTGGAGTCAAAATCGTAAACCCGAGCGAGAATCTCCTCATCAACCTTGACCTTATCGAATAGACCAGCATAGCCATAGCTGGCAGTTGCCACTGTGTCACTCAAGATCGTCAGTTTGGTTCTGACGCGTTCCATATCGTCCAGCAGGAGCAAGCCCGGCCCTGAAATCATTTGTTGTTGCAGTCCGTCCATGCGGTTGCCAAGCTCCGATAAGCGACGTACAAGAGTCTCGCGCAGTAATTTGTCTGCTGCACGATAGTTGTTTCTTGCGATAAAGTCACCGATGCCGGGAATCTTTTCGATGAGTTTAGAGAAACCAGATTTTTCCTTCAAAATTGCACCTCCTGCTTACTAAATGAAATGTTCTGTACCACAATATGGACACTCTATGATACCCTTACCTGCCAATTCAAGCTTGCCACCGCAATTAAGGCAGGTTTTCGATGACTGGATTTTGCTAGCGTCCGCACTATAGATAACACCATCTTTCCAGTTTACATAGCCGGTGAAGAATCCCAAACCGACTAGCTGATAGATTATCTGTTTCGCATCAGCACCTGAAATCCCTGCCTCCAACGCTAGTTCGCGAAGAGAGATTTTGCCCTGTGTTTGAACCATGTCTAGAATTTGGCGTCTCAAGTTGGCTTGCCGTTGTGCATCCTGCTCACCTCGAGATCTAACCATGAGTATGATACCTCCAACAATGGCGGGTATCAAGATCAGGCTAGCTCCAAAGGCACCAAGTATAGCGCCTCCGCTGGACAATTCTCCCACATTGACCTGGTTTACAAGCCACAAGACCAGCAAAACGCCAATGACCAGAGCACCGACAATCAACAATGGACCAGCAATATTGATGTAGGCTGAACCTCTATCCGAATCCGGCACTGCCACCTCCTCCTCCAAAACCTCCGCTGAACCCCCCGCCACTAAAGCCTCCGCTAAACCCACCTGAACCTGAACTTCTGGGAGTGCTGGTGAATGTGCTGCCAGCATCGTTGAGCATTTGAGTCAAGCTGGAACTAACTGAAGATAGACTGGATGACAAACCTCTTGACATCGTGTCCAACGATGGTCTGCTTCCTGAACCAGTTATACTGCGCCCCGAATCTCCCAATCCGGGGATACGGCTGGAAGTGGGAAAGACAGACGATCCAGGAACGTGGTGTCCTCCACTTCGGGGAAGAGGTAGGTACCAGGTTGGGATCATGGTAGAGGGATGAGATTCGAAGGTACGAATCCAGCTTTTATCAATTCCAAAGGCTATGGCATAAGGCAAATATTTGTCAAACAGCTCAGAGGCTTGGTCAAGATCAGTGTGACGATCGATTTCCTTCAAGTAGCGACGAAAAGCACGCCACTTTTCTGTCTCTTGAGCGCCTGTTGAGGTTCTAGCAGGCATGAATTGAGCGATTGCCAATACCACAATGCCGGAGATTCCAGATGCAATAAAGGGGACCATCATCGCAAAGCGAAAGTTGTCACCGACTATTTCACGAATCAAAAGGAATACAAGAACAGAAGCCACAATAATTGATATTCCCAGGGCGACATATCTTCCACGGACTTTGGCGGGTGATTTTGGAAAGAGATTATAGTCGACCGTTGACTGGTAGAG
>JBDLKB010000105.1:0-5198 GCA_039714055.1 Chloroflexota bacterium | reverse complement strand
AAAACCTAGTATATTCCCATCATAGAGTCAGCAGGTGCGTTTTCTAGAACTGCCCCGATAATGCGCACATTCACTTTCTCCAGCAGCTCCTTCGCGCGTATTGCATGTTCTCGACGAGTGGCTCCACCTCGAACCACGAGTAGAACACCGTCCGCTTTAGAGCCCAAAACGGTTGCGTCGGTAACTGCCATGATCGGTGGAGCGTCAAATAACACAATATCAGCCATCGACTCCAGTTGTTGAATCACCCCATCGATCTTGCGTGAACCGATCAAGTCCGCTGGATTCTGCGGCAGAGGCCCGCTAGTTAGTATGAATAGATCCTCAATCTCCGTCTCCTGAACTGGTGGTTCATTCATGACAGCAGCATCCCGAACCATGTCGGTGAATCCCTGGTCATTGTCAGCGCCAAATATCTCATGCAGAGACGGACGCCGGAGGTCACAGTCAACCAAAATGGTACGATATCCGCCTTGCGCCATCACAATAGCCAAATTGGATATCACAATCGATTTTTCAACCTGTGGTGCAGGGCTGGTAACCACCAATGATTGGATGGGTTCATCGCTGCTAGAGAACTGCAAGTTAGTGCGTAGAGTCCGGTAGGCTTCCGCAGCGGGAGATCGCGGATCGGTAATAGCCACGAGATTGGTTCTGATCTTGTTAGTCATTATTCATCTCCTTTCGGTGGAAGCATAACCGGATCAACTGGGCCTGCTTGATCCTTGGTATCAGCTTCTAATGCTCTGGATTTCAATACACCAATTGCTGGGGTCAGCAGTCTTCCACTGCCTGGTATTTGCATCTGAGGGCCAGCCACCTCCATTCTCGATCCAGGAATCGCTCCAAGAACAGGTAGTGACAGGTGACGATCAATATCCTCAGAGCGTCGCATCACACCGGATTCGAGCCATTCCAGGATAAAGACAATCACGCCACCAATCAAAGCGCCCATCACCGCGCCAGCAAGCACATTTACCTTCCACTTGGGACGTGCTAGACCGTAGCGCGGTGGGTCCAATGGATCAGCATCTACCTGATCCTCTTTTCTCAACAGTTTGTTCTCGTCATTCCTCCATTGAACGAACTGGTCGATCCAAACTCGGGCAATGTCATTAGCCACGTTGCCATCGGGATCCTCAACCGTTATCTTGATGACCAGGCGTGACTCATCTGAGGCAATGGCTACATCACTGAGCAAACTGCCGGGCACACGGTCGAGGCTGAGTTGATCAATCACCTCTTGCGCGCGCGTCTCGGTGCTCATCCATGAGGCATAACTGCGCAAAAGCAATTTGGCAGATTGAGCCAAGCCAAAGTCAGGTCTGGCAGGCTGAATCAGCACCTCAGCGCTGGACTTGTAGATAGGGGTCTGCAGCTTACTGACCACAAATGCGGAAGCCGCAGTCATCACCAATAGGGCGATGATGATCCAACCACGCTTTCGAAGAATGCGGATATAGTCGGAGAGTTCCATAATGATTAATCCTTATTTATGTTTCGGTATTTCAACGATAACGAGAATGTCTACCCGCTCAAGATCGTGTCGCGTTCGCACTGACGGATCAAGATATTCCACAAAGAAAGCAAGTGCCAAGCCGGCGACCAACGCTAGAATCAATCGTATCGGAAGATCAAGTGTCGCTCGAAGACCGACCGGGATTTGATTGATCACAGGTTGATCAATCGGCACTACTACTGCTGCTTCACCTTGAAATGGAAAGGCTTCCTGATTCTTCTCTTTTAATACCTTGGTTGCAGCGTTGATCATAGCAGCCAGAGTGTCTCGGTCGCCAAAGGTCATCGAGAGCAGCATTACACTGCGAACGCTGTCAGAAGAAATACTGCCTTGCACTGCACCCGCTGATACATCGATGCCTTGTTCATTCAATTCATCGCTCACAGCTTGAGCAAAAGAACCACTCTTTACCCAATCCTTCAAGCCGCTGACGACGTATTCGGAAGTGAGCCAGGGATAGTACCGGTCATCCTCGTATTCCTTGACGCTACCAGTATCAGGCACTTGTCCGGCAGTGTATCTAATGCCCACGTTATAGGCTGGAGATGGTCGCTGATAGGTAACAAGTCCAAGTGCCAGAACTATGGCAAATGGAATCACCACCAGCGGCCAACGACGCCACAGAACACCTAGCAATTTTCGTAGTTCCATCTTGTATTCTCGCTATACTTTCCCTTCCAATACTCGCCCGATGTACTGGGACAGCTTTTCTTCAAACACTAGTTTACTAAATAACTCTGCATGTTGCCTAATGCGCTTGACGTCCAATTGTATATTGTCAAGCTGTTGGATAGCGGATGCAAGTGCTTGCGGCTCTGTCTCATTGAATAGGACTCCGGTCTCGCCATCGATGACCGTGTCCAAAGCCCCGCCGCCAGCAAAAGCCACCACTGGTCTTCCTGCAGCCATTGCTTGCACCGGAGTGATACCAAAATCATCAACACCGGGGAAGAGAAAAACACGGCAGCGCGACATCAGATCAGCTACCTCTTCATCCTCCACGCGACCAAGAAAAGTGACATTTGGTCCAGCCATCTCCTGCAGCCGCGGCTTGTCTCTTCCTTCGCCGGCGACCAACAAGGGTCGATCAAGATGACTCAAAGCTTTGACTGCTAAATCGATCCTTTTATACGGGACCAACCGCGATACCACCAGATAGAAATCGTCCAACTTGTTTGAAGGTTCAAATCGAGTCATATCGACTGGAGGGTAGATGATAGCAGATTCGCGTTGGTAGATGTCTTTAATCCGTCGCTGAACCTCGGAAGAGATAGCTATGAAATGATCCACCCGGTCAGCAGCAGATTTGTCCCACTGACGCAGGAAATGCAAAATAGGTTTTAATGCTGCTCGAGTAAATGAGTTTAAACCCTCTCTTAGGGCGTACCGCTCAAATTCCCACAAGAATCTGGTGGGCGTAAGGCAATAGCACACATGGACTGCATCGGGACCAGCATTCACGCCGTGACAGAATCCGCTCTTGTTGCTGAGGATCAGATCGTATTGGGAAAGATCCATGGACTTGAATGCACGAGGGTAAAACGGTAGATAACTCTGATGATGACTTTTCACCAAAGGAAGACGGTTCATAAACGAGGTTCGTATGTCCCAGGACCGATACGTCTCAGGCATCACTTCTTCCCAGTAAATGGAGGTGAAAACAGGTGATTCAGGGCACATCTCAACCAAGGTCTCGAGCACGTCTTCAGCTCCACCTCGCTGGTTGAGCCAATCGTGAACCAATGCGATCTTGGTCATGAAATGGTCCTCACAACTGGCACCGGTTCCTTGGTTTCAAGGCTGTGCTCCCTGAAAGGTGCCCAGTCAAGACGGTGGAGGTGGGACACTCCTATTCGTTCAAGTGCTGCACGATGTGCTCTAGTGCCGTACCCCTTGTGCACATCAAAGCCGTATCCCTTTTCGATGTCGCTCAGCCTCACCATTTCGCGGTCGCGATATACCTTGGCAACGACAGATGCAGCAGCAATGGACATGCTCAACTGATCCCCCTTGCGAAGGTTATGTTGTGAACCTGACCATGCAGGCAGCTTTACCCAATCAATCAACAAATGGTCTGGTTGGGGAGAGAGTTGATCTACTGCGTTCATCATGGCACATCGTGTTGCCGCAGCAATTCCGTCCTCAACAACGTGATCTACGCTGACGGTGGAGATACCCACGTCAACCGCAACATCGAGGATGCGAGGTAGTATGGCTTCACGCTGCCGGGGGCTAAGTAACTTTGAATCGCGCAGTCCAGCTAGATGCTTCATAATGTCCGGGTCACGAAATGGAAGAATGACAGCCGCAGCGGTGACTGGTCCCGCCCAAGCACCTCTTCCTGCTTCATCTACTCCCGCAATGCGCCGGTAGCCGGCACTCCAGGCATCTTTTTCAAATCGGAGACCTGGCTTCAAGCTGCTTCCCTCTTGTTGTAAACCCCGTTGCTCCAGTTCTGGCGTATTTGAAGGATCTCTAGTATTGCAGTCATCGAGTCACCTACCAAGCGCATACGGCTTTCTGCACTGAAATACCAGTTGACAGGAATCTCGAGCACTTTGTATCCCCTCTTTTGAGCAATGAACAGGAGCTCTATGTCGAATCCAATACCACTCAAAGTCTGTACCTGGAACAGGTCGAGTGCCACCGGAGCGTGGAACATCTTGAATCCGCACTGAGTATCCTCAAACTCTTTGAGAGCGAGCACCTTGATGATCGTATTCAATACCCTCCCCATAAAATGACGGTACCAGGGTTCGTCGTAGCGTACTGCGCCTTCAACCTCTCGCGAGGCAATGGCAACATCGAACGACTCGGTCAAGGTTCCCGCCCCGTCCTTCTCGAGTAAGAATTTCTCGATCTCCTCAATTGGCATGGACAGATCGGCGTCACAGACGAAACGATACTCGCCCTTTGCTTCTAGCATGCCTGCTTTGACCGCCAAGCCCTTTCCCCTGGTATCGACTTCTATCAACCTGACATACTCATGCAATGCGGAAAAGTCGTTCACTACACCAACGGTGTTATCTGAACTTCCATTCTCTACTACGATCACCTCATAAGTGTAGTTTTGTTTCTTCAGGAAAGAGTCGATCTTTTGCAGACTGCCAGGAAGTCGAAATTGCTCGTTGTGTGCCGGGATTATTATGGAGAGAAGCAAGGGATAGGATTCTGACACCAGTGTCATTACTTGGATGGCTCCTATTTCGTGAATTATCTTACCAGTCTAGAGAACCTCGTCAACCGGCGTCAAAACAAGCAGCAGCTCCTTATCAGAAACCGTACGTTGTGACATGATTTGCCACCGAGACTTTAGCATTAGAGGAATATACAACAAGCCAACCAGTTGACCTTTCAGTCTTGCCCGGGCAGCCTTTCCTCGAAAAGCACGAACGGCTTCGACTGATATATTCCACTGGGCACCAATGACAGCGCCCAGGTTCTTTCGTAACAGCGACCAGGGATAATTCTTGACGATTAGAAAAATAAAATTGCGACCGTTGTGATATGATGCAATTGAACCTCCACCGGTGGCTTGGAGCTTATGGTAAACGACCGCCTGGGGAGAATACACACACTTCCAGCCCATCAATTGAGCTCTCCAACCGATGTCCACATCTTCGGCGGAAAAAAAGAACCTCTCGTCAAGTAGTCCAACTTGGTCCAGCATTTCTCGACG
>JBDLKB010000104.1:0-5214 GCA_039714055.1 Chloroflexota bacterium | reverse complement strand
ATCATGAGGACCACTTTGGCGGCAAACCAGTCCATAGTTGTTGTGTTCGGTTCCGGATATGTGGCGCACCTCAGTCTCGAGCAGTACATCCGTTGTGTGGAGTGGGGGTCTGGCAAATATAGTCGTTTCCGCTTTGCGCACGATCAGGCTGTATTCACTCGCTGTCATACCGGCGGCTGAATCCCGCTGGTCGTATTTGGGCCAACCGCAGCGGGTGTTGTTAAAGCTGTCTTCCAGCAGCGCTTTGGATGTACGGCAGGTATCGGGCCCGCTTTTGCATGCTGCCAACAGAATTGGCAAACAAAAAAGACAAATGAGTGTGACAAGAACACGAGGCCGATCAAGGTTCATCGCGTCGCAGTATAGCACTGAGCATTACCCTGTCAAGAAGTGCACCGAGAGATGCCAAGAGCACATTTCATGCTCACCCAGCCCAACTCTTTAATTACGATGCGTGAATTACCAAACGCTTTGACTTCTCACTCCTTCTGCGCCTGTACCAGAGCAATCAACTACGTGTTGCGGTAGTATACCAGCTCTGGCGCTTACCTCGACCCATTAGGCAGGTTGCGTTCAGCTATCAGTCTTAGTCCGTCCAAAGTTAGCCACGGTTCCACGCGATCGATGGAGTTCGTGTGCGGTGCGATGAGTGAAGCGTGACCACCTGTGGCAACCACTCTTGCGTCTGTATCCATCTCGTTTCGTAAGCGCCTAATCAAACCTTCTGTGAGATGCACAAACCCCAGCATCAGACCCGCCTGCATCGACTGCGTCGTGTTTCGCCCGATAGCGGATTGTGGGACCTTGAGGTCGATCCGGGGCAATTGAGCAGCCCGGGTAGACAACGCTTCTGCAGCAGTTCTCAGACCAGGTGCGATGGCTACACCCAGAAACACGCCTGGCGACGCCACAGCGGAAAAGGTAGTAGCAGTTCCGAAATCCACCACAATGCAGTCCTGCGAAAATAGGTCATAGGCAGCGGCAGCGTTTGCCACCAGATCGGCACCTACTTCGGATGGATTTTCAGTACGGATATCAATACCGGTACGAACGCCAGGACCAATTATGATTGGCTCTGTCCATAGATATCGCTGGCACAGTTCTACAAAGCCAGCGGTCAATGGCGGAACTACGCTAGTGAGTACCACAGAGTCTATGGTATCGATGCGAATCGCATCTTCCCTAATGAACTCCTTTAAAAGCACTGCATACTCATCGGGCATCTTGTCACGAACAGTGCGAATTCGCCATCTAGCGCACCATTCATCCTTTTTGTGTATGCCAAAGACGATGTTGGTGTTTCCGATATCTATTGCCAAGAGCATGTCAACCTCCTAACGAGATTTACAGTCGAGAACTGGTTCTGCGACCAACTCCTTTCCAGGCGCCCAAAACGCCAAGCAGTACGATGATAGCGATGATCGCTTCCGGGGGATAAGCGGCTGCACCGAAAGTGACCGCGGTGCGAACATCGATCTTGTTGCGGATTACGAGCATTCCCAATGTGAATACGGTGTTCGCCAATGTTCCAACAACACCAGCGAGAATGATGGCTATCCATTCGCTCCAGCGGCGCGTCAAGGCATAGGCTCCCCAGGCGCATACACCGATTAGTAAGCGCGGGAGTATGGAGATAGTAGGATCTTTGAACCAATCCACTGCAGCGGGTTGAATCAAGCTGAAGATGCCAAATATAGCTCCAAGTATGGTACCCACAATTGGTCCTTCCAGGATTGCCCCAAGTATGACTGGAACATGCATAATTGTGGCATCACCGATGGGAAGGGGGATAGGGATGAAGCCCCAACGAGTCCACCCCAATAGGATGGTTATGGCAGCAAGAACACCGGAGATAGCAATCTTCCGGGTGGTCATTGTTGGGGTATTTGATGTAGGTTCTTGTCGTGTTTGGTGATATGGTTTTTGCTGGGTTTCGATTGGTTGATTGTCCATTTTTCTCTCCTTCATAGTGATCTGACTAGATCGATAAACAAGCTGCCAATACATAGGCACTGGCAAGAGCAAACATCGCCACCACGACTGCGAACCAGTCGCGGGAGCTGGATTGCATGGTAAATGCACGGGTACGACCGCGAGTGCCGGAATAACCACGAGCATCCATCGCCACAGCTAGTCGATGAGCTCGTGAGAGACTGTTGACAAAGAGGGGAATGATCAAAGGTAGGCGTTCGCGTATGTTCCGCATAAAGTAAAAGCGGTGTGACCTTTGGGCAGTCACGCCACGAGCCGCTTGCGCGCGAGCCAAACGAGACATCTCCAGGCCAAGAGTTGGTAAGAATCGAAGCGCAATAGTAATGATCAATGCCATTTCATGCGCTGGCAAGCGAAGATTCGAAAGCGGGGCAAGTAGTAACTCGGTCCCGTGAGCCAGTTCTGTCGTGGTGGTTGTCATGGTAAGCAGGCTGGTGAGCAAGACAAGAGTTGCGAGTCGTACTAGTGAGAGGAGCATTAAGCTCAATCCACAAGTAGTAATGTGAAGATAACGCCATTCCACCAATGCAGCACATCCAACAGCAGTTGGAGTGAAAAAGAGCTGAAAAAGGGCAAATGCGACAACAAATGGTAGCAGTGGGCGAAGACCTCGCAGAGCGTGAATCAGGGGGCAGCGTGCAGCAGCTAACCAAGTCAGAACCCATATTAGCGCCAGCAAGTTCGCCGTTAGATTGTCCAAGAAGCTGATTCCGAGGGTGAACACGAGGAATATCATCAATTTGAAACGAGGATCCAATTGATGGATTGTTGATACTGCCGGGAAATACTGCCCGATTGCAATGTTACTCAGGAAATCGAATTCACTCATGATGATTGCCTGCGCCCAGCGCTCGCAGTAAAGAATCAGCCAACTCTGGGATAGTTACTGTATGGTGGTTTAGCGCGTATCCTGTTTTCCGGAGCAGATCTCCAATCTGAACTGCCGGTGGTGGCACTAGTCCGACGTGCTGCAGGAGACCTATGTTTGACAGCACCTCACGTTTGGAACCATTAAGAACCAGCTTGCCCTGATTCAACACAATCACTCGATCTGCCAACACTGCGACATCATCTAGGTTGTGAGTAGAGATGATCATAGTCATTCCTTGCGAGCGCCACTCCATGATCCTATGCAGCAGATCATCGCGTGCCAGTGGGTCGAGTCCAGCAGTGGCTTCGTCGAGTGCGAGTACAGTGGGTTGCTGTATTAAGGCGCAAGCTAGTGCGACCTTGCGTCGCTCACCACCGCTGAGAGAGGCAATGGTACGGTCTTTATAGCTAGCAAAATCAAGTCCGGCACGTTCCATTGCCTCGAAAGCGAGTATACGAACCTCGTCTAGAGGTATTCTCAGTCTCAGGGGTCCGTATGCTATCTCGTCACCTACAAAACGCTCGAAAAGCTGGTCTTCTGGCTTTTGAAAGACCAAACCAACCTTGCGACGAATAGCTGCTACGTCAGTCTCAGGATGGTTCAAGGACTCACCTTCTACAATCACGTTTCCTCGTTGCGGCAGGTATAAACCATTTATGTGCTGAAGCAAGGTTGATTTGCCTGAGCCTGTTGGTCCGATTATGGCAACGATTTCCCCTCGATTGATCTCCAGATTCACATTGCTTAGGGATTGCTTTTCGATTGGTGTTCCTTGGAGATAGACATGACTGAGATCACGGATCGTGATAAGTGGGGCTGTTGACACAGGAGTATTTGGAGAAGGCACGTACCCGTGTCCATATGTTTTCTGTTCTTCCGAAGAACTGGGTGGATGTGTGCTCGAAAGTGCCTGAGCCATTTGATCTGCACTCAACAATCCTTCTGGGAGGTCAGGTACCTGGTGCTGGATACGGTGAATTAGATCTGGCACGGGCGGTAGTTTGAGACTGAATGCATGCAGGTGATTGGGGTGTAAAAAGAGGTTGCGGGGAGTTGTATCTCTAGCGATTCTGCCGCGATCCATAACTATCACCCGTTCAGCCATTGACGCTTCTCTCATAGAATGAGTTATGGTGATAATGGTGAGTCCGGATTGATGTAATTGACCAATCAGGTCGAGAAATTGATGTTTTCCCAATGGATCAAGCATGGAAGTGGCTTCATCCAGTACAAGGCAGCGAGGTTTCATGGCTAGTGTGCCAGCAATGGCAACACGCTGCTGCTGTCCTGCTGACAGAAGATGCGGAGGACGGTTCCTTTCCTGCCACATGGACACTGTCTCAAGCGCGTCACGTACCCTGCGCTTTATCTCGCTGCGAGCGATCCCAAGATTCTCAGGACCGAAAGCAACATCCTCCTCCACTATGGTAGCAATCAGTTGATCTTCAGGCTCCTGAAACACCATGGCGACAGTTGAGCGGATCTGTTGAAGGTCGCTAACTTGACGTGTGTCCAAGCCTGCTACCAATACCTGGCCCTTTGTCGGTAACAGCAAACCGTTCAGGTGGCGGGCAAGTGTAGTCTTGCCAGAACCATTTGCGCCCACAACGGCGACATAACTGCCACTGTCAATGTTGAGGTTGATACCGCAAAGCGCATCGGCGATTGTTTCGCGGTCGCTCTGAGGGTAGCGGAAGGACAAATCCTTAATTCGAATCAGAGGTTCATTCCGTTGCTCATGCACATTCTTGTGCTTGATGGGCAGCAGGAATGGTTGTGTAGTAGGTTTAGTTTTTCCCGTTATGTCTCGGTCGTTCATGATCCAAGCTTGGGATATTAAGTTGATGTTATTCTGCTCACCGCCACTCTGGGTCGATGGCATGTTTATTCTAGACAATATGGTCCAATTGTGCAAGACACCCTTGACAGATACTTGCAACATCAATATACTATACCCCAGTATAGTAAACGGATCAATTAAGTATGGATGTGGAACTAGATACAGGGACTAAAGATCTACTCAAGCGCCTGCGGCGAGTTGAAGGGCAGGTGCGCGGCGTACAGCGTATGGTTGAGGAAGACCGAGATTGCGCTGACGTCCTGCAGCAGCTATCCGCTATCAAGTCTGCCATCCACCAGGTCAGCGTGGTCTATGCCCGCAGCTATGCCAAGCAGTGTATTGCTGATATTGAAAATGGGCATGGAGAAGAAGGTCTGGTTGATCATTTAATGACAGTAATATCGAAAATTTAGGCATATAAGGAGGTTATCATGCCATTGTTGGATGCACAGATCAAAGAACAGGTAAAGGAAGCGTTGGGTGAATTACCGAGCAAGGTGAAGTTGGTGAT
>JBDLKB010000103.1:0-5214 GCA_039714055.1 Chloroflexota bacterium | reverse complement strand
TACTGCGCAGGCAAGTAGAGTGGCCCAGAGGCATAGTAGCGATATCGATTTCCTACGCCGCATTCCTCTTGGTAAGCATAATATCTCTGCTAGTAGCAGTGGATCTTGCTGCTGCTTTGAAGGAAATTGCCAAGTGGCTTCAGATCGGATTGGTGGCAGTCATGATAGCATTGCCGGGAAGGGATTATTCCGGGGATAAGGTCGTCAAATGGATTGCTGCTGCACTCATTGTTTCAGCTCTGGTCCAATCAGCAGTGGGCATATGGCAGTTTGGTATAAGAGGTGATGGACCGGAGCATTTCAGTATCCTCGGACAGTATTTCCGAGCTTATGGCACTTTCGAGCAGCCTAATCCATACGCAGGCTTTCTGGGCCTGGTGCTGCCTTTGATCATAGGTCTTGGAATTGGTACGGTTGCATCTTGGACCTCACGAAAACATCATATTTCGATCATCTTTCTAGTAGTTCTTGTGATTGCTGCACTTGTTGTATCTTGTGCTGTCCGCATGTCATGGTCGCGGGGTGCTTGGCTGGGATTAGCAGTAGCATTCACCGTCATGCTGCTATTTCTTCCACGGAAAAAAGTCGTAGGATTGGTGATTCTGTCTCTGGTTATATTAATGGGGATAATCGCAATCAACTCTGGCTTGATGCCTGCTTCAATAGAACAGCGCATGCTTGGTTTTACCGAGTATTTTCAATTCGAAGATGTTCGCGGAGCGCATATTACTCCAGACCGCTTTGCGGTACTTGAACGAATGGCGCATTGGCAAGCAGCTCTAAGCATGGCGAATGAATCTCCATGGATCGGTGTCGGAACCGGGAATTATGCAGCTGCCTATCCTGATCATGCCTTAATGCAGTGGCCCTATGCCCTGGGTCATGCCCACAACTTGTATCTCAATCTTCTCGCTGAAACCGGTGTACTCGGTTTGATCTCGTATCTTGGTTTCTGGGCTGTGGCATTGGTCCTAATCATGAGGTTGATCAGCACTTCAGAGGGCGTACCTCGAGGTATAGCATTGGGATTACTCGGAGCGGTCACACACTTGTCAGTTCACAATCTGGTCGACAAGTTGTACGTGAACAATGTATACCTTCACATTGGCTCGTTGATCGGTATACTTGTCGTCTTGATTTCTTCAAGTAGAAGCAATGTTGCGCATAATTGATTCCATCTTTTTCTTTTTCGCCCGTCCTGTACTGCGAATTTCATCACGTTTGGGGATGAATCAACGTGAGATGGAAAGGTTTTTGAAATTCCTTGTGGTTGGAACCATCGGGTTCATATTAGATTTCGGTATTCTAACCCTGCTTTACCGTGGCCTGGGATGGCCCCTAATTCCCTCCAACGTTGTGTCTTTCTCCAGTGCAGTAATCAGCAACTTTACCTGGAATCGCTTCTGGACCTATCCTGATTCGCGTTCCAAACCAATGAGTGATCAACTGTTGTCCTTCTTTGTCGTTAACATTGCTGGTCTTGGGATAAACACCGCGATTTTGTGGCTGTTGGAACCGGTGGGCAGAAATTGGCTGGGAGACTTTGGATATAGTTTTGCAAAGGCTATAGCAACGATTGTAGTCTTGTTCTGGAACTTTTTTGTTAACCGCTACTGGACCTACAGCGATGTTGACAGTGCGGAGCAGGTGACCTACGAGGATTATGACACGGATCGGAGTTGATTACACGGCCGCAGTGGCACAGTCCGCAGGCATCGGTCGATACGTGCGTGAGTTGTTCACCGCTTTTCACCAACTTGAACACAAGCATCAACTTTCGTTCTTTGCAGCTTCAGCCAAGCCATTTCGCTCAGACCTACTTAATGTCAGACGATTGCCTTTTCATGACAAGTGGCTAGCTCGTGCCTGGCACCGATTTCGCCTTCCCATTCCGGTTGAGTTGTTAACCGGACGTGTTGATCTGTTCCATTCTCCTGATTTTACTTTACCGCCAACCTTGAAAGGCACTCTGACTCTGCTTACAGTTCATGACCTTTCCTTTGTGCAAATCCCAGAGTCAGCCGACGACCAGTTGCGGGAGTATCTAAATCGAGCCGTACCACACTCAGTCGATCGCTCCGATCACATTCTCGCCGATTCCAAATCCACTCGACAGGACCTGATTGATCTGTGGGGCACTCTGCCTGAAAAAGTGACAGTTCTATACCCGGGAATTGATTCACATTTCCAACCAGTGACTGATTCAGACGAGCAAAAACGTATCCGAATCAAGTACAAGTTGGACACACACCCATTCATTCTCTCGATTGGCACGCTGCAACCCCGAAAGAATTACAAGATGCTGATCCGAGCTTTCCGCCAATTAAGCACAGAGTTCCCTGAACTTGTTCTGGTGATCGGTGGAGGTCCTGGCTGGAAGTATCAAGACATTCTTCTCGAACCCGAGGTAATGGGGATCAAGGATAAGGTTCGGTTCATCGGGTTTGTAGCCGATGAAGATCTGCCCACTTTGATGTCGACTTGTTCGATATTTGCTATGCCCTCTTTGTATGAAGGATTTGGTTTGCCGGTGCTGGAGGCAATGGCATGTGGAGTTCCTGTTATCACCTCCAACATCTCTAGTCTACCTGAAGTAGCTGGCGATGCTGCCGTAACTGTGCATCCGCACGATCAGGATCAATTAGCACAAGCCCTATATCTTATGTTGTCAGATCAAGATAGGCGTCACGATGCTATCCGGAAAGGCTTTAAGCAGGCATCCAGGTTTAGCTGGGAGCAGTCTGCCAGGCAGCTATTGTCCATATATAACACTATGCTATCGTGAATACGTTTTCCCAATTAGCAGCACGCTGTATAATGTACCCATGACGAAAAAAGAAATGAAACCCATATTTCGCAGTGACGGTGAGGTTATGGCAGTTGAGCACCAAGGCCATCTATATTCAGTGGAAGGTGATTGGCTAGGTGAGATCCGAGGACATGCTGTGATCACCGACAATGGTCGAAAACTTGGGTACTTGAGCCCCGATCAAAGATTATTGAATGAGCGGACACCGCGGGGTAATGAACGCCAAGTCCCAGGGAGACGTCAGAGAATTCTGCACTCTATACCCATGTCCTTTAAATTACCTCCGATGTTCAAGAACATACCTTTTCACATCATTGATGTGTTCGAAGAGCATCCCAATCTGGTTCAAAAGGCAAGAGAATTGCGACCAGACATTGAATAATCCAGCAAACATCATTGCGTTGTCCCAATCACCTTGACCTATTGCCTCATACTATGGCTGTCAAATGAATAATACTTCGAGGCTCGCAGCTATTCTATTTTCTGTAATTCTGCTGGTAATTAGCCTGTTCACCCCGTGGATAGCACATAAAGCCGCAGGTTTGAATCTGACTGGAATCGAATTCGGCGATTGGCTCAAGTACGCTCCGACCCATCCAGTGGGGCAATCGCCACTGTTGAGAAGTCTCTTTCTCGCTCCATCTCTACTCGCTTCATTGACCCTTGCTTTGACTCCTCAACCGGTGGCGAAAACCAGTCCGCGCAAATGGATTTGGACCATACTTGCTCTTTTGGTTGGCTTGATTTTACTTCCATCATATCAAGACTTGGTTGAGCGGAACTGGACGACGATCGTCATCCGATTGGGTGGGTTTCTAGTCAGTGCGGTGCTTGCAATGCTAGTTCCTTTGAGGATCAAGATAGGCTCAAAGGTCAGCGCAGTTCTTCGAATTACAGCCTCCACTGCCTGCCTCACCGCTGTAACCATCGTCTTCCAGCGGAGTGAGCCATTTGTAGAGATGTTGTATGCAAGCCAAATCGACCCGGGATTTGGCTTTCACTCTGCGCGTTTGGGTTCGTTGATTCTGTTGTTGTTGGCTATTGTTGGCTTGATAAACAACAGAAAAGACGACGTCAAATGACGTCGTCTCTGATCTTTGTATTGGGCAAACCTTAGGATCTTCCGTCGATGTATGCCACTGCTTCACCAACTGTAGTGATGCCCTGAGCTACTTCGTCGGAGATCTCACCTCCGAATTCGTCCTCTAGTGCCATAATCAATTCAACCAGATCAAGCGAATCAGCCTCGAGATCCTCACGGAATCGTGCTTCAGCGCTTACCTTGTTCTCATCTGCTCCGAGCAGGTCTACTACCAACGCCTTTATTCGATCGAAAGTATCAGTCATTATGCTCTCCCTATTACTTGTTTCCAATAATCAGCCTATCCATTTTAACCAGCCAGTAGCTGTTGTCAACCAGATTTCTTGACACACCCATGGGTGGTTGGTAAACTGTCATTCTCAATAACACCTGCCTTCGCTTACGGTTACGGCACTGCCCATGATCTCCTCAAGAAAGAACGATCACATCCAGATTAACCTGGAAGAGAACGTTCAATTCCCGTCTTTACGCACTGGATTTGAATCCATCCGTCTAGTTCATCAAGCATTACCTGAGATAGATTATCAGACAATCGATACCAGTTTGGTATTTCTGGGTAAAAAACTCAGCGCCCCACTGCTAATCTCTAGTATGACTGGTGGCACTAAGGAAGCCCAAATTATCAACAGGAACTTGGCTGCAGCAGCCCAGGAATCTGGTATTGCACTTGCCTTGGGTTCACAAAGGATCGCACTTGCAGAACCTGCCACAGCGGCCACTTTTCAAGTGAGGGATCGCGCTCCAGATGTGCTGCTGTTTGCTAATTTGGGTGCAGTCCAACTTAACTATGGCATGAGTCCTTCAGACTGCCAGCGTGCAGTTGACATGGTGGATGCAGATGCACTCATTCTTCATCTTAATCCTTTGCAGGAAGCAGTGCAGCCTGAAGGAGACACGAACTGGGACTCCCTCGCAGGAAAGATCGAAGAGGTTTGCCGAGTAGTCCAGGTGCCTGTTGTAGTTAAGGAAGTCGGATGGGGAATGTCGGTTGAAACCATCCAGAAACTAGAGAATGCGGGTGTATCTGTTGTTGATGTTGCTGGAGCTGGCGGCACCTCGTGGTCACAGGTAGAAGCAAAACGTGCACAAAACAATCAACAGCGTAATGTCGCCGAAGCGTTCGCAGATTGGGGAATTACCACTCGAGAATCTATCGAAAATACCCGTCGTGCTGCCCCGGAACTACCTATAATAGCTAGCGGGGGTATTCGCACTGGCGTAGATATCGCCAAAGCAATAGCTTTGGGAGCGAATCTCGCTGGAATTGCTGGTCCGTTCCTGAGGGCTGCAACATAATCGAGTA
>JBDLKB010000102.1:0-5260 GCA_039714055.1 Chloroflexota bacterium | reverse complement strand
ATCAGTCCCACCACCTGCCGTGCGTCGAAATTGGTAAGGAATTTCGTTGGTTGTAGCTACATTGGCCAGGAAAGAAACAAGCCGCGGATCCGAAATCGTAGTGCGATCCATGACTGACAACGCAGGACCCTTTCCTACCTCAGTCACTGGAGAGACATCCTCATCCTTTGGCAGGTCATCGCAGATGGTTCCCTCAACAACAAACGCGACATCAGGTTGCAAGCTGTACCCAGCCACACGAGCGCCACGAAGACCAACTTCCTCCTGAACCGTAAACGCTACGTGTAGGTCTGCTGGGTAAGGACCATTCTCAAGCACATCCGCAAGCACAGCGCATCCTACACGATCGTCGAATGCTTTTCCCATGTACGTGCTGCCGAGATCTAAAAATTTGGTAGCAAAGACTGCTCTGTCACCTATCTTGATCTTGGTTTGCGCATCAGCCTTGTCCTTGGCACCGATATCTATAAAGAGCTTTTTCATTTTGACAACCGATTTCTCTTCGGATCTCTCCAATAGATGTATTGGCTTTCCCCCGATCATGCCCGGAATACGGTCAGGTCCTACTTTAACTGTCTTTCCGAGAACAACACGGTCATCAATTCCGCCTACTGGTTTGAAACGAAGAGTACCGTTGGACTCGATGTTAGTGACCATCAGGCCGATTTCATCCATATGCGCTGCCAACATTACCTTCATTGATGTCTGTCCGGTCCCTTTTTGTGTCACCAAAAGATTCCCCAACGCATCCACCCACATTTCATCAGCGTATGGAGCGACAGCTTGTTTCAAAATGCGGCGTACGTGGTTCTCTGCGCCAGAGACTCCCATCGCCTCCGATAGCTCTTTTATGATCATGCTTGTTTCTCCTCAGTTTCGCCGTCGTTCCAGATCAATTTCCCAGTCTTGAAATTCGCATCAAGGTTCGCGATGAACTCGGCAATCAACCTTCCGCACCTCTCGACGTCTTTGAGTGACGCGATTTCCACTGGCATGTGCATATTACGTATGGGAATTGAGACCACGCCAGTTGGCAGGCCTGCTCGCGTAACCTCCATAGCCCAAGCATCAGTACCGGAACCACGGGGCATTGCCTCGATGTGGTGAGGTAGCTCGATTGCCTTGGCTGCTACCACCAAAGCTTGATGAACTGCAGGATGGTTGTTGGGTCCATACCCAATGGTAGGACCCTTTCCCAACTCGAATGATTCGGATGCGTCGACGCCAGGACCTTTTCCGAAGGTAACATCAACTGCGATGCCGATGGTGGGGTTTACTCCATATGCTCCTGTGGTAGCGCCGCGCATAGTCACTGCTTCCTGCACCGTAGCCACAGCCACAATGTCCCATACATGCGTCCTGGTTTGCATTTCTTCAAGGCATGCAGCAATTGCGGCTACCGAAAGCCGGTTGTCGAGTGCTTTTCCCCCAAACCTGTCTCCCATGAGCTTCACCATTGGTTGTCGAAATGACACCATATCACCAACTCGGACCAGTTTGTTAACTTCCTCTTCTTCCAGACCGGTGTCAACTACAAGATCCTCAAACGGAACCGATTTGTTTCGTTCACCCTTGGAGAGGATATGAGGTGGTCGCGACCCAACCACTCCAGGTAGCTCACGCTGACCATGAACCATAATTGGTTGACCTAAGAGCAGTCGAAGGTCAACCCCTCCTACCGGAACGACCGAAAGGAATGATCCGCGTATTCTGGACACCATCAATCCGATTTCATCCATGTGTGCAGCTAGCATCACTCTATCCCGCGGTTCTTCACCGCTGCCGAATTTGGTGGCAATGACATTGCCCAATGTGTCTACTTTCACCTCATCAACGTAAGGTAGCCAAGTAGACTTGACCAGGTCTCGGATTCTGTTTTCTTGACCGGAAATTCCGCTAGTTTCAGTCAGTGTCGAGATAAGCGACAATAGATCCATATAATCCTCACTGTATCATGGGGTGGTAGTAACGGTTGCAGTAATCGTTGTCGATGGTGTTGCTGTCGGTGGCAATATTGTTGGAGTATAGGTCGCAGTGGGTAGGGCCGTGGGCGTGTGGGTACCAGTAGCTGTTGCTGTACTAGTGGCAGTTGCAGTGCTGGTTACAGTTGCTGTCAATGTCACTGTGGGTGTGACACTGGGGGTTGATGTAAACGTTGCCGTACCCGTTGCTGTTGGCGACGGTGTGATGCTGGGTGTAGGCGTGTTCGTTGGTGGATAATATTGAGTTGGAGTAGGAATCAGAGTGGTTGTTGGTGCGCCAGGAGTGGGTGAAAGGGTTATGGTTGAATAATGAACTGTAGGGGATGGAGTCATGGTTAGTGTTTCTGTTGGTGTTGTCGAGGGAGTGACTGTCTCCTCATCTCTCTCGGGCGACAGAGAAAGCATAATGAATCCTGTTGCATAGCAGGGAATAGAAAGAAGTATGATAACTACAAGTATAATGATGGTGCGGCTGCGAGAATCATTTCTGTTTGTAGGAGGATTTGACATGCTATCAGTCGCTGAATGGCATTGATCGCACGAGAACGGCGGTTATGATAACATCGATGCATATGAGTGTCAAAGATACCAGCATCTTAGATAGCGGGATCACCGCACAAGGTTGAACCCCAGTAGAAACTGACTTGTACATCCTTTGAATACGGTATATCTAGTCGCAAACTAAAGACATGAACAACAAGACAAGCACGAATCTTCTCTTGATGCTTCTGCTCATTATGATGGTTATTAGCCCGGCATCAGCTATGCGTTGGGCTGGCTGGGTTCCTGGTCTTTGGGTGCTACAAGGAATTGCTTTTCTATCTGTTCTCACCGGAACTGTACTGGCAACTAGTCGTTTCGGAAACAAGACCGTAGGCGTATTCGCATTTATCTACGGCATCTTTATCGTTGGATTGTTCTCTGGTTTTCTTGTACCCGAAGGACTTTCCTGGCATGAAAAGATTGCCGAAATGGCTGCGCGGCAGGCAAAATGGTTCAGCAAAGCTATTAGCGTGATTCTTGATCCAGATGCAACAGATATCAGTCGTGATGGTCTGATATTTATTATGCAAACTGGTGCTCTCATTTGGCTATTCGGAATTATTGGTGCTTGGAGTACATTCCGCCGGCTCAATTCTGGTTGGGCAGTGATTCCCAGCGGAGTCCTTCTGCTGTTAACGGTGATCAACTACCATGGACGTGAAGCACTTGGACTTGTATTGATCGGCTATGTAGTGGTTGCTGTGCTTTACAGTGTTACGACGCACTACCACAAGCGTGAGACTGACTGGCAAAATCATCAGGTGGTATTTGGCCGCGAAACCAGATGGAGTTTCCTCCAGGCAGGATTCATAGCCGCATTATTGATCATTCCCTTCTCTTGGTTAATACCTAAATTGGACATTGGTCAAGTTTTACGATCTAGACCATCAATCCTGGAACCCTCGATTCAAAGGGTCCAAGATGGATGGAATCAGCTATTTGCCTCTTTAAAGTCCACTGGGACTGGTTCTGCTCAGTATTACGGAGGTCGGATGGTTTTGGGTGGACCAAGACACATCGAACCAGTACCGGTAATGAAGGTTCAAGCCAATTGGGGCAGATATTGGCGTTCCACGAGCTACGACACTTACACTGGCGAAGGATGGGTAAATTCAACCAACACAAGGATCGAAAGAGCACCCGATAATCCAATCCAGGTACCTGAATATCAGAAACGGCTTGCCATTACCTCCACAATCACCAACCAAAAAGACAACATTGTCAATTTGTATTTCCCCCACCAACCGACAGCAACTGACCGCCAAGCCAGATTCAACGTATGGTCTATCGGCAACGCTCTGTATGATATTGAGAGTGTTTTATCAAGATTTGGTCTATACAGCGGCAGGATGTACAAGACACATGGTACTGTATCATATGCCGACTATGATCAACTTCGGACTGCCGGCAACACCTATCCCGAATGGGTTGCAGAGAGGTATCTCCAATTGCCAGACGAGTTCAGTTCTCGTGTTCGAGACCTTGCTAGGACTATTACCGCAGGTGCAGAAACTCCATATGACCAGGCTGAACTACTAACTCATTGGCTGCGTGACAATCTTACTTATAACGACAATATCAATGCGCCACCACCAGGGTCAGATCCAATTGAGTATCTATTGTTCGAGAGTCGAGAAGGATACTGCAACTACTATGCAACAGCGCTGGCTGTCATGTTGCGTTCAATTGGCGTCCCGGCTCGAGTTGTTTCTGGATACACGCAGGGCACCTGGGTGGAAGATGGAGATTTCTATCGGGTATTCAGTGATGATTCGCATGCGTGGGTCGAAGTGTTCTTCCCAGAATATGGATGGCTGGAATTTGAGCCCACTGTAACGGAAGCAGTGATCGGGCGTGCCCCACCGGGCACCACCTCAGGCGCTGAGGAAGCTGATTTGGATCTTCAGACATATGAAGAAGAGCCTGAAATGCTAACCGAGGACGATTTGTTGCAGGATCGAGCACTAGGGGGGCTAGTTGATCGACCTGAACCTGTGGGTCGTCAGCATGTATCTACGATTCTTACAATTGGCATCATCTTGGGCATTGCTGCCTTGGTTGCTGCTGCTTTCTGGTATTTCGGATTGCGGAGATCAAGCGACATGAGCTGGGCGGCTTTTGCCTATGATCGCATCATGCGAATAGCACAGTGGCTTGGTGTCAGGTTCAGCATTTCCGAAACTCCCTTTGAACGTGCTGCCAAGCTCACTGCGACTGCTCCGGAAACGACTGCCCCAGTTGACGTGATTACCGATCTGTATGTGGAAGAAAGCTTCAGCCAAGTGGATGCACAATCGTTTGGTGAGAGAGCTGAACTCGCTTTTCGTCAGTTCTTGTCCCGTGTGGCTAGACGCCTCACTCTATATCAATTAGCTCGTATTCAGCGAAAGAAGGATTGAGGTCGACCGAGTGTAATGGTGGACTGGCATAATCAAGAAAATAAAAGCGTGAACGGTGTGGTATTTGACATAAAACGATACGCGCTTCACGACGGACCTGGTATCAGAACCACCGTCTTTCTCAAGGGGTGCCCACTTTCTTGCCCCTGGTGTCACAATCCTGAAGGGATCGAGGAGAGACCTCAGTTGCTGTATTATCCCGATCGCTGCATCGAATGTGGAGCATGTCGCCTGGTATGCCCTACGTGCGATGCTGATGTATATTCCGCTGACTGTATTGAATGCTTTGCTTGTGTTTTGGCGTGTCCATCTGAAGCGCGGATGATCTCTGGCAAA
>JBDLKB010000101.1:0-5319 GCA_039714055.1 Chloroflexota bacterium | reverse complement strand
CAGAAGATATGATGCGGGAAAACTAACATAGGTTCGTTGTCCACATGTCTGGTTTTGGCTACACTAACAGCATGATCTCCAGAATTCGTCGTGTCATCTACTTTTCCTTGACGGTACTGGCAATCATGCTGTGTATCCCGTTTGCCACTAGATTCGCAAGGGCACAGCAAGATCCGGAAACCCAGTTACTCACTCGCATTAATGGAGAACGTATCTCGAATGGTCTGGCTCCATTGGCACGAAATCCTGCTCTGGATATTGCAGCAAAGAGGCACGCCGCCGACATAGTAGAACATGGGGTACAAGACCATCTCGGCAGTGATGGTTCAGTTCTTGCAGACCGGCTTTATTCCGCTGGATTCAAACAGTATTCCACTGGATATGCCGCTAGTGAGTTGATCTATGTTGCGATTGACAATCAACAACAGGCAGCAAACCTCGCCTTCGAGGAGTGGCTTTCTTCTGTGTCGGAAAAGGAGACAATCCTGAGCGTTGCTTATCGCGAGATGGGTTTAAATGTCGCTTCGAACAGCGAGAGAGTTGCGGTAGTAGTTATCTTGGGTTCGCAAGTAAACGAACTTCCGGTATTTTTGGAGAACGGTGCACCAACAGCGTCTAGTCCCGTGTTGCAATTGACACTGACCAATGAAGGCAGTGCCATCGAAGGGGACGGACCTGAAGGTATGGGGCTGGCAATTGAATATCGTCTCGCATTTGATGATCAGTTTAGCGACCAGACATGGCAACCATGGACCAATGAGATCACTGTTACTTCGCCTATTAGTGAGGGTGTCATATCAGTTTTTGTAGAGTATCGCGATCGAGATGAGCGCACTACCATCTCCAGTGATACTATTACTATGGTCAGCCCTAGCCTGGATCGAGAACCAGGTAGCCCAGGATCTACTACACCTTCAACTGAAGCTGATGAACCGACTCAGGTTTCTGAGCTGACCTCTACTCGTCCGGAAGAAAGCCACGCTCGCGACAGTAAGATTCAGCCCGAAATGACGTCAGAAACCAGACGAGTGTCATTCTTTGATTGGCAAGGACTTGATTTAGATCTGATTCTGCCCTGGCTGTGCGGGATGCAAATCCTTGCTGGGATTCTTGGAGTGGTTGTTCTATTACGAAAGATTGGGCAGGGCTCAAACGACAGTCACTCGTTAACCGAACTAGATGGAGAATAGTACGATGATGGTAAATGTTCTTGTTGCATCACCATTCCCCAGTAAACTGCTTGACAAGATTCGCATGGTCTCCCCAGAGATACAGCTCGAGTACCATCCGCTAAAGCGGGGTGAGTTTCCTCCATTAGAGGTCATGAAAGAGGCACAAGTGCTCTACACTTGGGCAACCCTTCCTACTCCGGATCAAGCTCCCAATCTCAGATGGATCCAATTTCATTCCGCTGGAATTGACCATGTTTCCGACAAACCCATAGTTCAATCAGATGTGCTCATCACTACTACAAGTGGGATACATGCTGTACCTATGTCGGAGTATGTCATGGCTATGATTCTTGCTTGGAGCCATCGTATTCCACGCATGATCAAGCTGCAAGAGAAACAAGAGTGGCCTTCGGGCAGATGGACCAAATTCGTGCCTGATGAGTTGCGAGGCGCAACGTTGGGGCTGATCGGTTACGGAAGCATTGCCCGTGAGATTGCGCGATTGGCTGATGCATTTGGGATGAAAGTCTTGGCTACCAAGCGTGATCCCCGCCAGGTCATTGACACTGGCTATATTCTTCCCGGCACTGGTGATCCCGAGGCTAGTATTCCAGAACGCATCTATCCTTCCACTGCGATCAAGTCTGTTGTTTCAGAGAGCGACTATGTTGTGTTGTGTCTTCCTCTTACAGAGGATACCAAGTATGTTGTCAACAGTGATGTGCTGGGCTCAATGCGCCCCGATGCCGTTCTAATAAATGTGAGTAGGGGAGGTTTGGTAGACCAAACTGCCTTGATTGAGGCACTGCGTAATGATTTGATTGCGGGAGCTTCGCTTGACGTTTTTGAAGAGGAACCTTTACCTGTGGACAGTGAACTTTGGACCTTGGAGAATGTCATCATTAGTCCACATGTTGCAGGATTTACCCCACAATACGATGAAAGAGCTGTCGATCTGTTTGCCACAAACCTTGAACGATATCTGGACGGCAGACCGCTGCTAAACCTAGTGGATAGATCCATAGGATACTAACCAGCTTGTTTACTATAAAGTATCTATCGATTGTCACCAGGTAATCTAGCGCCAGATCAATATCATGCCTGAACTCCCTGAAGTTGAAACCTATATCAGTGCTGTCAAACCCCATCTTATAGGACGGAGGATTGAACAAATCGAGGTGTTTTGGGGGCGAACGCTGTCCGATCCTAATTCACTAGTTGGTGATCTGCCCGGCAGGACCATCAACTCGATAACCCGCCGGGGCAAATACATGCGTTTTGACCTCGGTAATTCTTTCGAACTTGCGGTTCACCTGGGGATGAGTGGGCGGGTGGACTATGTTGATAACATTGAGGTCCACAAACATGAAAGGGCGAGGGTTCAGTTGATTGATGGGGGAGTATTTCGTTTCATAGATCCTCGCAAATTCGGTCGGTTGCATCTTATTAAGCAGCCAGAAGCGTTCTTTTCCAGGTTGGGACCTGAACCGCTGGATGGAGAGTTGACCGCAGAATGGCTGTCCCGGTGTTTCCACAAGCGGAAGCGTGCCATTAAACCTCTATTGATGGACCAGGCTCTAGTTGCTGGTATAGGGAATATCTACGCAGACGAAGCGCTTCATCGCGCTGCCATCTTGCCGACCCGTCCTGGTGGAACATTGACCATGAGCGAGCTCGAACGCCTGGTTGACGCCATTCGTCACGTTCTGCTGAAAGCAATCGAATACGGTGGGAGTTCTATCGATAGTGCGTATCTGGGTGGCCAAATGCAGGACGAGTTCGTAGTCTACCAGCGGACCAATGAACCTTGTCATGGTTGTGGAACACCGATAGAGCGAATAGTGCTCAATCAGCGTAGTGCCCACTATTGCCCTTCCTGCCAACGGTAAGCCATCTTCCAAATCAGAAACCATTCTCACATAGTGTATAATCGTGCCTTGCTCGCCCTGACGGGGCGAATGCGTTTGCATGTCAACTGTTGAGGTTATCTCATGAGTAGCAAATTCGATGTTGCAGTTATTGGAGCGGGACCCGGTGGTTACGTGGCAGCTATACGCGCTGCACAACTCGGTCTGAAAGCAGCACTTGTTGAACGCGAATTCTGGGGTGGGGTTTGCCTGAATGTCGGGTGCATACCAACCAAATCGCTATTGCACAACGCCGAAATTGCCAACACGTTGAAAAACAAAGGCCGCGAACTTGGTTTCTCGTTCGAAAACCTTCAACTTGATTTTTCCGTCGCCCATAATCGAAGTAGGCAGACCTCGAATCGTCTCGTTAAAGGCGTTCAGATGCTGCTGCGCAAGAATCAAGTAACCACTTATGAAGGATCTGCTAGACTGACTGACAGCAACTCTGTACAGATAATAGGGAACGATGACTCATATACTGAAATTAAAGCTGACAATATCATCATAGCTACTGGCGCATGTCCAAGATCAATTCCGGGTGTTGAGTTGGATGGAAATAGAGTGATTACCTACCGGGAAGCGATCCTAGCTGATGAGCTTCCGGAATCGATTGTGATCATCGGTGGTGGTCCGATTGGTGTGGAATTCGCCTATATCTGGAACAGTTATGGTGTCAATGTCACCATACTGGAGATGATGGATCGTCTCTTGCCCCTGGAAGATGATGAAGCCAGTCGAGCGCTTGCACGTGCATATCGCAAACACAAGATCGATGTACGCACTGGTGCCAGTGTGAGATCGGTTGTCTCTGAGGGTGACCGAGTGAGTGTGACATATGAAATGGATGATAGTTCCCACGAGATTGAGGCATCAGCAGCACTGGTGGCTATAGGTTTCTCGCCCAATGTTGACCAACTGGGGCTCGAGGAACTCGGAGTAACTTTAACTGATCGTGGACGATTCATCACAGTCGATGAAGAGATGCGATCTAGCGTGCCCAACATCTTTGCCATTGGCGATGTAACGGGCAAATTGATGCTTGCTCATGTTGCGTCTGCCATGGGCATGGTGGCAGCGGAAGTCATAGCCGGGCAAAAGCCAGAGCCCATTGATTATTCTATGATTCCACGCTGTGTCTATTCTCATCCTCAGGTGTCCAGTTTTGGATTGACAGAAGCTGAAGCGGAGGAAGCAGGTCTGTCTTTCCGAGTTGGCAAATTCCCCTTTATGGCAAATGGAAAGGCACTCGGTATAGGCGAACGTGATGGACATGTGAAGGTGCTGGTTAACCAGAACGATCATATCGTTGGAGCTCACCTCGTTGGCCCATCCGTAACCGAGCTGCTTCCAGAATTAAGCCTGGCTGCAACGGCTGGTTTGGATATTAAAGATATTTCCAGGAACGTCCATGCTCACCCAACCCTTTCGGAAGCTTTATTAGAAGCAATTCACGATGCCGAGGGGAGATCCATTCACAAGTAGGATCAGCCCTGCTGATGATACTATTCGCTACCAGTTTGTCGACAATATCAGACTAGTATAAACAGTACTGCGAGAGACCGAGTTGTCCCACACAGAAACGATCTGCCAATACGACCAACATGTTCATTCCAGCTTTTCAATTGATAGTAAAGCTGCCATGAATGACATGTGTATTCAGGCGCAAAAGATGGGGCTGGAGGGAATCGTGTTTACCGAGCACGTGGACCTGGTACCTCATGACCACCAATATGGTTTCTTCCGCCCGAAAGAATACTTGGCAGAGATAGATCGTAATCGCCGCATTTTCGACAATAATTTGCAGGTTTTTGCTGGAATCGAACTAGGTGAAATACATCGGTATCGGGCTCAAGTTCAGAAGATCATCGATCAAGAAAACTACGATGTAGTAGTAGGATCTCTTCACTGGATAAATGATGTACTGTTCTATGACCCTGAATTTGTGCGTCATCGATCCGCAGAATCCGTTTATCTTGAGTACATGGAGGAGTTATGTGAGCTCTGCTGGACAGGGGGTTTTGACGTACTGGCGCATTTTGATGTGGTCAAGCGCGTTTTGCCCAAGAATCACAGTGTTGCTGCTTGGCCCCGTGTTGTAGAATATATGCGCGACGCACTGCGTGGAATGGTAAAGAATCAGATCGCTTTGGAGATTAACACCTGGACAGTGAGAAATGGCATGAGCGAAACCAGTGCTCCTGGCTGGCTTGTTTCAGAATTCCGTCGCATGGGTGGTG
>JBDLKB010000100.1:0-5385 GCA_039714055.1 Chloroflexota bacterium | reverse complement strand
AATCAAGCAGCCACTGCTGGTGGTACAGGGGAGAAAAGATCAACTTGTGACGACATCTTCGGCCAACTATTTGATGGAGAATGTGGGTTCAAAGGTTAAAGAACTTGTCTGGTTTGACCATTCGGAGCATTGCGTCTTGTTGGATCAGGAACTCGAATCGGTGATAGAAACTACACTCGGGTATCTAAATAGAGTTCTTACCTAGTGAGGAAATAGGTCGATGCTTGTTGTGACATCAACTCGCAATGACATTCGGATGCAAGTCAAAGGGAAAGCGATATTGCAATGCGGATAACAGTGCTTGGACCTACACATCCGTTTCGAGGAGGTATTGCTCACCACACCACACTTCTTGTGCGTGCACTAAGGCGACAGCATAAAGTCCAATTCCTTTCATTGAGTAGACAGTATCCGAGTTGGCTATATCCTGGTCGTTCGGACCAAGATCCAAGCAGTCGGCACCTAGAGGAACCAAATCAGCCCGTCCTAAGCCCGTTTGAGCCATGGACTTGGATAAACACTGTTCGGCACATACGCCGATTCCGTCCAGAAATACTGATAATACCATGGTGGGTGCCACTCTGGGCACCGGTCTGGTCATTTGTATCTCGAGTCTCCCGAATCGCTCGTAAGCACAAGATTGTGTTTGTGTGCCACAATGTGCTTCCTCATGAACCAGCTAATACAGATCGATTTCTAACCCGACTTGCGCTAGGTGGTGGTGATGGGTTTGTTGTTCATAGTAGTCACGACGGTAGGACACTGCAACAATTCATTCAGCAGGCTGCAATTTCAAAACTCCCGATGCCACTGTTCTCTGTTGTTGAATCGGAACTTCCAGATCAAGAGACTGCGCGAAGAGAGCTTGGATTAGATCCAAATCAACCTGTCGTACTGTTCTTTGGATTCGTTCGGCCCTATAAGGGACTGAATGTGTTGCTTGAGGCAATGCCAAGGATAATCAAAGATACTGATGCACACTTGCTTGTCGTGGGAGAGATGTGGAAGGGTAAGCAGGAATATCTAGATCGTATTCATTATCTTGGTATTTCGCGGCATGTTACACTGGTAGACCAGTATGTGCCAAATGAGGAGTTGCCCAAGTATTTTGTTGGTGCGGACCTTGTTGCATTACCATACATGACTGCTACTCAAAGCGCTGTTGTTCAGCTTGCTTTTAGTTTCGGGAAACCTGTCGTTTCTACCAATGTGGGTGGTCTAGCGGAAGCGGTTAATCACGGTGTAAATGGTCTACTTGTACCTCCGAATGATCCATCAGCATTAGCTGCGGCGATCATTTCAGAAATCAAGAAACCCCATTTACAAGTTCATGTCCCATCAAATGTAGACGGACTTGATTCCTCGTGGATTGATTATGCTAATAGCTTGGTGTCAATAATCGATATGCAGGGAGATGATCAGGATTGACCTGGATTGTCCTGCAGCATCCTATAATGTCCAACTCTCAGCTTTACGTGTGTGTACCCCCATGCTACAATATCCGCCCTTGTAGGAACAGTAAATGAGTGTTGACGTGTCACTCTCCCTTCTCGACTCAAAGCAGCTAAGCGCGCTAAATTCTGCTGCTCTTCGTCTCTCATCTCAACGCTCACTCAATGATGTAGTGGAAACTATTCCCGAGTTAATCCGTAACATGGTGTCAACCAGATTTGCCGCGATTGTTCTTCCTGGGCGAGACGGCAAAATTGTTCATTGTCAGACAAATAGTGATGACAACTGCCGAGAATATGCGCAGTACCTTCAATCAGACCCCCACATCCGCGAATTGTTCCGTGAAAAGGTCACAGCAATACTTAATATTCCCGATGGAGACGGAGAACAACATACACTGGTAGATTCGTCGCTCCTTTGTATACCAGTTCTCAGTAGTGATGTAGCGATTGCCTATATGTTTGTCTCTACAGATGGTGGCGATGCTGCAATGGGAGAAAACGAGCAAGCACAACTCCAAGTGTTTGCAGAGCATGCGTCTACCGCCATCCAAAATGCGTTGCTGTTTGAGCGCTCTACTCAACAGGCGGTGCTTGAAGAGCGCGAACGAATTGGTATGGACCTGCATGATGGGATCATCCAATCGATATATGCGGTTGGACTATCGTTGGAATTGAGTCGTGTGGTACTCGGTGATGATCACACAGAGGCGGGATCACATTTATCTGAAGCGGTTGATGGTTTGGACAACATCATCAGAGACATTCGCAGTTACATCATGGATCTTCAGCCGGGACGAATTCGCAATGAACCTCTTGCTGTCGCCCTTGACCGGCTTATACGCGAGTTCCGAGCCAACACCTTGGTTAATGTACAGGTTGATGTTGCTCCTGACATTGATGAGGGTGCAGACGATCCTTGTTGTTTGGCGCTATTTCACATTACCCAGGAAGCGTTGGCGAATGTGGCCAAGCATGCTCGGGCAAGTTCTGTCAACATAAGTTTGGGTCGTTTGGGCGACCGGATTATTCTCGATGTTACAGACGATGGGGCAGGATTTGACTCACAGGAGATCGGCGGCATCCCAGGTCACGGGCTTTCGAACATGGCAGTTAGAGCGCAAACACTGGGAGGCGATCTAACGGTGACTAGCTCACCAGGAGAAGGCACCCATGTTGTTGCAGTGGTACCTGTTCAGGCAAGTGTCAGTCTTCCTCCCGCCTTGGTACCATTCCCCTAGGAGCTTTGCAGATAAACTGGCAGTTTGTTTTCCACTGCATAAGCTGCTGCCTCAGCACGATTTGCCACACTCAGTTTGCTTAGGATATTGCTTACATAGTTGCGAACCGTACCTGGGCTGAGATGAAGAATTTCGGCGATTTCCCGGTTCGTCTTGCCGTGTGCAATTCCACTAAGCACATTTAGTTCCTGGGGAGTGAGCTCTGAGAACGCCGCTGCCTCTGCTGCTACCGCCGCCTTGCGAACTTTATCAAACACCCGCGCAGTCAATACTGGGTCCAACAAGGCTTCTCCTCTTCCGATGGTCTCTATAGCCTTGACCAGTTCCTCACCACCGATCTGTTTGAGTACATAGCCAGCAGCACCTACGCGTATTGCGCTAAACAGCATCTCATCTTCCGCATATGAGGTTAGTATGATAACCTTGCACTCTGGTGCTTGGGCTACTATTTGTTCACATGCCTGTATTCCAGTTCCACCCGGCATACGGATATCCATCACCACAACATCTGGTCGGCGATCAAGCGTCTTGACAACCGCTTCTTGTGCGGTTGCAGCTTCATCGATCACTTCAATGTCTGGATGTCGATCTAACAGGGCTCGCAATCCAAGACGAACCACTTCGTGATCATCTACAATGATTACTCGTTGGCGCTTCATCGTCACCTTCCTGATAGTATTTCCTGTGCTGCAGATATCCACCCCGGCAGGGATGTTATCAGTGATTTTAACACTTTTTCTGCTCCCTGGAGCCAGTATTCCATGTTCTCGTATGCCTCACCGCCATCTTCTCCAACTAGGTCAGTTACACCCCGAAGAATCAGACATGGAGTGTCGTTACGGTCTGCCACCCAGGCTATCGCTCCGGATTCCCAATCCACTACTTGAGCATTTAACTGCGACACAAGCCAGGGGATATCGCTAATCTGCAGATCACGATCTGCTGAATACAGGGTAGTTTTTGTCACCGGAATCGGATACGGTGGTGAAAGCCATGAAAGATCTATCTCTGTCGTATAGTGTTCCAGATGCTCCTGTGCGTCTCCCATCTCCTCAAAGATGTCATAGACGACAGTCTTTTTAACCAAGACGATAGCACCTTGCTCGATCTGTCCTGCGATCCCGCCACATGTGCCTAAATTTACTAGTAATGAAACTTGCCAGCGATCGATAACGTACTGGGTTGATGCAGCAGACGCGATCTTGCCCCAACCGCTGTGAAAGAACAGAATGGGTACATTTGAGGGGCTATCTTTCAAAATGAACCACTCACCCATTGGTGAGTGGCTTACAACTGTATCTGGAATGATACTGCGAACAGCTTTCCACTCACCATCCGCTGAAACAAGTACCGCAACTAACGGAGCAACACTTGTCATTCGATCTCTAGCGGACTCTGAAGACAGGCCAGAATCAGTTCGACTGAATTCTCAACATCCCTGGAATCGACCGTCTCAGATGATGTGTGAACATAGCGGCACGGAACAGAGACACAACCGCTTATCACGCCGCTCTGGGAAATCTGGATAGCGCGGGCATCAGTTGTGCCGCCGGTCAGAACTTCCAATTGATAGGGAATTTCGTTTGATTCTGCACACTCTATCATCGCTGATACCAAGCCCGGGTGTGAAATCATGCCGCTATCCTTAACCTTGATGGCTGGACCCTTTCCTAACTCTACTGATATCGGAAATGGCTTTGGAGTATCACCCGACAGTGTTACATCAATAGCAATGCCAATATCGGGCTCTAGCCCAAACGCTGCAGTTGTAGCGCCGCGAAGCCCAACTTCCTCCTGAACACTGAAAACTACCTGAACCGTGTGCGCGATTTCTGGCTTACGATCGTTGATTTCTCGTATCAATTGAACCAAAATAGCACATCCAATACGATCATCCATCGCCTTTGCTGTCCAGCGTTCTTGCTGTGCTACAAAAGACCGATCAAAGCATCCCATATCGCCAACACCAACAGGTATTTCTTCTTTGCTCTTGGCGCCGACATCCAGATATAACTGGTCAAATGTGGGTGTGGCGTCTATTTTCTCGCGCTTTTCAACCCCGATAACCCCTATTGTCCCATTGACGAATCTGACACGGTGCCCGATACAAGGTCCTGGTCTAACTCCTCCAACGGGAGCTATGCGGGGGAAGCCTTTTTCATCGATATGGGTCACAATCACCCCAATCTCATCCATGTGTGCGGCAAGCAGAACCCGCTTTCCGCTCTTGTCACCCTCGATGATGGCGATTAGGTTGCCCAATGCATCGACTCTAAGGTCATCAACCATCGACTCTATTTCTTCCCTTATCACAGATCTAATCTGACCTTCATGACCTGAAGGTCCGTATGCTTCTGTTAGTTTCCGAGTAATTTCTAGCACTGTTATTCTCCCATGACTGTTAATTCACAATCTTGCATTTGCCAACTAGATGGTTAGCGATTCAAAATGTCGGGGTTGATTGCTTGCAATGTGTGTTGCACCAATAGTGAGGTGTTTTCAAGGTCTGACTTGCTGCATATAGAGGCCGGAGCGTGGATGTAGCGGCAGGCTACGGAGATGCCCGCTGCCGGAACCCCAGAACGCGAAAGATGAATCGCTCCAGCATCAGTCCCACCACCTGCCGTACGTCGAAATTGGTAAGGAATTTCGTTGGTTGTAGCCACATTGGCTAGGAAAGAAACAAGCCGCGG
>JBDLKB010000099.1:0-5402 GCA_039714055.1 Chloroflexota bacterium | reverse complement strand
ATTGAATGGTTTGGTTACATAGTCATCCGCACCAAGTTCCAAGCCGACGATCCTATCAAGGTCCTCGACTCGGGCAGTGAGCATGATGATAGGCAAAGCAGCTAGCCCGGTGTCACTGCGAACTATACGGGTTACATCCCAGCCATCTCGTTCAGGCAGCATGAGATCCAGGAGCATCAAGTCAGGCCGCTCCCGCCTTAGAATGTGGAGCGCAGTTTCACCATCATAGGCTACCAGTACTCGATAGTTGCTCTTTTCAAGGTAGGAGCGAATGAGGCGCACAATCTCGCGGTCGTCATCAACCACCAAGATTCGTTCGTTCATAGTTGTGCTCGCTGGATTTCACCAACGTCCGATAGTGTACCACATGGCTTAATAGCAATTTCGATGCTAGGTTACTCTGACACCTTTTCAGTCAACATCTCGATAACTTGTTCCACCAGTATGCTTGTTTGTCCACGGCTACCGATGCCTGCACCTTGGGGCAATGTCATTCCGCCAGCTTCTGCAGTGGCACGTCTCTCTGCCTTTTCCTCCTCACTCAGATTTCTGCCAAAGCCACCGCCACCGGAAAACTCGCCACTAGCTTCAGCCGTTGCTCTCATCTCGGCTCTTTCTTCCTCGCTCAGGTCTGCATATGGAGACTGTCCCCCTTCACCTTGACCCAATACACGCTCTAGCCCCATTTCTTGCATCCACTGGTTCATTTCAGTAAATGTGAGACGCAAGGTAGAGATGACTTGCAGTTGTTCCCGGGTCATGCTGCTTTCGATTTGATTTATCACAGCGTTGGTTTCAGCTTCACTCTGAAGCGAACCTCCCTGTATTAACTGCCACAGAGGAAGCATGGCTTTTGCCTGTTCCAGTGAAATCATGTTATCGGTGCCCTCTAACATTATTGTGCCTAGAGCTAGTTGGCTGGTTACCGGCAGTGCTTCCTCGAAAGCGGTGTCAAGTAATTCGTCTGCTAGATCGGCAGCAACTTTGATGTCCTTAACCTCCGGGATGTCGACAGTTTGCCCCTCGTTTGATTTGTCGGGCACTGCATCGTCACTGCCGCACGCGGAGAATAGTCCTAAGGTTGCAACCATAATTAATATAGTCAGTAGTTGTTTCTTCATTTTCTTCCTCATTTTCCTTGCTTTTTTGTCAATCGACATTAATTCTTATCAATATTTGTATCACTCGCGCCGCAATGCCTCGATTGGATCCAACTGCGAGGCTTGATTGGCGGGATAATAACCAAAGAAGATTCCCACTATCGCGGCGGCAGCGAATGCCAATGGAATCGATTCAGGCACCAATTGAGTTCGCATTGTTCCCAGACTGTTAAAGAGGTATGAGCCTCCGATACCGACAAGTACTCCCACAATCCCCCCAGCAAGGCTTAGGACGATTGCTTCAAGTAAGAACTGAAGCCGAACATCGCGGGGACGGGCTCCTAACGCCTGCCTTAATCCAATCTCGCGTGTCCGTTCAGTGACGCTCACCAACATGATGTTCATAATTCCGATACCGCCTACCACCAATGAGATCGCTGCTACCCAAGCCAGTAGATCACGAAATGCTTCGGTGGTTGATGCTTGGGCGTCGATTATGCTGTCCTGGGTCATGAGTTGAAAATCAGGCATTGATGGATCAACATCGTGTCGGATAGCTAGCAACTCGGTCAACTGTGACATCACCGAACCGACGTTATCTCTGTCAGCTGCCGAAACATAAACCAGTCTAACCGTGTCACCGCCAAACCTGGAATTGGAGAATTTGTCAAAATATACAGAGAGAGGAATGTAGACACGGCCGTCGTAGTCTGTACTTCCAACTACTCCCTTATTCTCCATGATGCCAACAACGGTGAACTGAGTGGAGCCGATCTTGATCTTGTTGCCTAAAGCGCTGGCAACATCACCAAACATCTCGACTGCGACATTGGCACCCAGAACCACAATCTTGTTCTTCCTGTCGTTGTCGTCTTCGGAAATAAAACGGCCGACAGCCACGTTGAAATCACGGACATCGGGCAACCCAGAAGTGGTCCCCACCACGGAGACACCTTCCAGGGTAGTACTGGCAGATTTCAAGTCTTGACTGGTGGATTGTTCAGCGGACACACCATTGATACCGGTTACGTTCTCCGAAATAGCAAGAATATCGTCATACGATAGTCCAGGTGGTCGACCGGTACCCTGACCAAAGCCACCGCGGGAGAAGGAAGGCATGACCATAATCAAATTGGCGCCCAAGGAGTTGATCTGGTCGGCAATCTCAGCTTCGGCTCCAGCGCTAACTGCCAGCATGATAATAACGGCGGCAACACCGATGATCACTCCAAGAGTAGTTAATAGCGACCGTATCTTGTTGAGGGTCAATCCTTCCCAGGCGACCATGAATGTTCTTCGAAGACTCATCTTACATTCGCTCCACTTCCGTTGATCCGTGACTAAACACATCTGTTGGCGAAGGTGAATTCTCCCTGTTTCGCCTTATCGCCAACTTGCCCCGTCTCTTGCCGTTGAATTTGGTTGATGCGATATAGCCATCGAGCAGGTTAATAACACGACCAGCATGCTCAGCTATATCTGGCTCATGGGTGACCATGATGATGGTCGCTCCATCATCATGCAACTCGTGCAGCAGCGCCAATATCTCAAGACTTGATCTAGTGTCCAGATTGCCCGTAGGCTCATCAGCGAGAATTATGGCTGGTTGGTTGACTAGAGCTCGTGCAATGGCAACCCGCTGCTGCTGTCCGCCTGAGAGCTCGGTAGGTCGATGGTGCACTCGGTCGCCTAACCCTACAGACTCCAGAGCGGCAATTGCGCGATCATGACACTGTGCGTCTGTCAACTGGTCCTCGCTCTTGTACAGCATGGGCAGCATCACATTACGTACTGCGGTTAATCGGGGAAGCAGATTATATGACTGGAAGACAAAACCAATCTTGCGATTTCGTACCTGAGCTAGTTGAGGTTTACTCAAATGGCTCACATCTTCGCCATCAAGCACGTAACTACCGCCACTACTGCGATCGAGACATCCGAGGATGTTCATCAGTGTGCTTTTACCCGAGCCCGACGGACCCATTATGGCTACAAATTCACCTGGCTCGATGGAGAGATTAATTCCACGCAAAGCATGCACTGCCACCTCACCCATGCCATAAATCTTGGTGACATCGGTGATTTCGATGAGGTTAGGCATCTTACCCACCTCCGATAATGCGCATGATGCCTTGTGAAGGCACTTGGCTGCTATCCTGGGTGCCATCGACCGTGTCTCCAGTGGTTTCTATACCAAGGCTGACCGTCTCGCCGGCTTCCAATCCTGATTTGATCTCAGCATTGACAAAGTCTTTCAAGCCCACCTCCACAATCCGCATTTCCAGCTCCCCGCTTGAGTCCACCACAAAGACAGCATACTGTCCTGGTCCCATTTCTCGCAGCGCTTGAAGTGGAACCAGTATGGCATTGTGAGCTTCACCAGCGATGACCTCTATCTCAGCATTCATCCCTGACAACAAAGATATGGGGTGGTTGCTCAAGTCGATACTGGCGTAAGATTGCACCGCAGGTGTTCCATCCACGGTGACCAACACGGGATCAACACTTTCGATGATTCCAGAGTAAGTAAAGTCTGGCAGAGCTTCAAAGACAAATGACACTGCATTGCCTCGGACTACGCTGGCCAAGTCGGCTTCTTCTACCCAGAACTTGACCAAGGGTTCATCCAGACCTGCCAAGGTAATGATCGAACCTGAGCCAACGGATTCGCCAACATCTGCAGCTACGGCAGTAACCGTTCCTGAGGATGGAGCGATGAGCATGGTGTTGTCAAGTGTTCGTCGGGCGCTTTGAAGATTAAGCTGGGCTTGGTCCACATTCAGTTGGGCTGATGCCAAATCATTCTCTGATGCCCCCGCCAGTAGTTCATCAAACTGGGTTTGTGCCTGGGTCACCTTTGCCTCTGCGGCAGCAAGCTCATCGGCGTCAGGTTCTTCAAATAGAGCATCCATCTGAGCTTGTGCTAGGGCGATTTTGGAGTTTGCATCAGCTATGTCTTCCGCGGCTGCACCTTGCAGCAGCTCTTGGTGTTCAGCAACAGCTTTCTCATAGTTTGTGGTTGCCTGCCAAAGGTCCATTGCTTGCCTGGTGGCACCTGCACCTGGTTGATCGGCAATTCTGTCATAGGCTGACTGTGCTATCTGAACATTATATTCTGCCAAGGTCACGTTCGCTTCTGCGGCGTCGACAACGCTCTGGTCAGGACCATCCAAGAGATCTGATAGCCTTTCTTGAGCACTCTTGAGATTCTCCTGAGCGGACAAGAGCTCCATGTCAGTTGGCTCCACTGTCAGTTTGGTCAGACCGGCATTAGCTGACGACAAGCTGATCTCTGCAGCTGCCAATTCAACCGGACCAACATCCTCAACCAAATTGGCAAGAGTAAGTTCATTCTTTTGCAGGTTGATCTTGGCTGAAGAAAGTTGATCTTGCGCATCAGCGTCATCAAGACGGGCAAGCACCTGACCGGCTTCGACCTCGTCGCCAACTTGAACCATCAACTCAACCAGCACACCACTGCTGCGGAATCCAAGCGACAGTTCATTCGATGGAATCAGTGTGCCTGATCCGCTGGCAGTGATCACCAGGTCTCCCCTGCCTACTTTGTAGGTTGTGATCGTCTCCTCTTCAACTGGTTCTTGAGATGGCAGGTGGACGTTCTGGTAATAATAGTAGCCGCCTCCCGCCACCAACAATACAAACACTGGTATCAAAATCGACAAGTAAGCCTTTCGTGACATGACATTATTCCTCATCAACGACAGATTTTCAGTAACCGCCGTCCATCATAGCAACAAGATGTGAAGATTTTATGGAGATTTTATGAAGTGCAGGTGCAGTTTGATACATAAGTTTGGGCTTGTGGTCAGTGAAGAAGACTGCGTACGACTTGGACGTGGTGCACCTTTCAAAGCATAAAGAGATCCGACTTTGTCCGAGAAATCAAAAAAGGGCGAGCGCTCTGCCTTTTCTAGCAATTGCACTCGCCCTTGAACAAAGGGGGATTTGCGACTAGACGTCTTGCCCAGCAGGGAAGCCCAGCATCCCACCAGGTCGTCTTCCACCTGGGAAGCCATGGGGGAAACCACCGGGAAATTCGCCTGGAAGTTCACCTGAGAAACCATAGGGAACCGGGCGATGTTCGAAGGAGCCGTCGAGATGGTCTGGCGCTGTCTCAGAAGCCTGTTCCAGCATGGAGTCAGCTTGCTCTTGGGTGATTTTGCCATCCTCCACCATCTGACTTAGATTCTCTTCAAGTTGAGTCAGATGGGCATCGATGACCTCTTGAGGATCAAGACCGTTCTCGGTGATCACATCGTTCAGACTCTTGCCATCGGAAAG
>JBDLKB010000098.1:0-5419 GCA_039714055.1 Chloroflexota bacterium | reverse complement strand
TCAGGCGGCCGAGCTTGCTGATAAGTCAGTGGGTGACTACTCGGAACACACAAAGCATCTGACTGACACTCTGTGGATGCTTCTAGAGCAGTCAGGTCATGACGTGCGTCGGAACGGTCACCCCGTGCACTGTTTGCCTAATACCTTGAGTGTGGGATTCCGGAACATCAAAGCGGATGAACTTGTAGCCAGTTTGAGTGACAAGGTGGCTATATCGGCGGGGGCAGCCTGTCATGCTTCAGGTGTCACTATCTCCTCTGTACTGCAAGCGATGAATGTACTTCATGAATATGCCATGGGCACAATTCGCATCTCATTGGGCAGGTACACCACTCTTGACCAGGTACATACGGCAGCGCAACATATCTTGAGCGCAGTTTCCAAGTTTCAAACCTAAATCCTACATTTGCATTATTCCGCGCAAAGTATTATCATCTTATTGCGACTGGTTGCAATAAGGAGATATCGATGTTACTATCCACTAATCTACATGTGCCTGATGGCTTTCTGAGTATTCCTTTGTCCTTGGTTGGTTGGTTGCTAGCTGCCTTACTTGTGGCATTAGCTTTGAGAAAAACCAACATCTACCTTAGTGAGCGTCAAGTTCCTCTTATGGGAATCTTGGCATCGTTTGTGTTTGCAGCGCAAATGATCAACTTCCCCATCGCCGGAGGAACATCAGGGCATTTCCTGGGAGGAGCTCTGACGGCAATACTAATGGGACCTTGGGCTGCCACATTGATCATGACTGCTGTTATCGCCATACAAGGATTGATCTTTCAGGACGGTGGACTCATAGCCATGGGCTGGAACATCATCAACATGGGAATCCTTACCGCCTTTACCGGTTACCTGGTATATCGGCTTTCGGCGCGGTACACGAGTTCAAATCGTACAGCGCTGATAATTGGAGGTGCGGTAGGGGGATGGCTCTCAGTATTGATTGGAGCCATTGCTACAGCAGTGGAATTGGCTGTGTCTGGTACATCAGCGTTGACTGTAGCATTGCCGCCTATGGTGGGAGTACATGTGCTGATTGGTATAGGAGAAGCGCTCATTACTGCTGCTGCACTTGTGTTTGTGCACCGTACACGCCCAGATCTAATCCGAGGTTCGCAGATTCGACCTACAGACCAGTCAGCAAAGTGGATCTGGGTGGGATTGAGCATTGTACTGCTGCTAACCATGCTCTCTCCCCTTGCCTCGTCGAGTCCAGATGGACTGGAACATGTGGCTGAGAACACGGGATTCTCGGAGCAGGCACAAGAACCTTCATATTCACTCCTAGAGGATTATTCAATTCCGATTAAGGGCGATGCCAATCTGCTGACCATTTTAGCGGGAGTAATTGGTGCCGCAGTGGTATTCGGAACTGCGATCAGCCTTGGTCGGTTAAGGCAAATCGAGAAAACTGAAGAGATAGATGCACATACATCTATTTGACCAGTTCCAGAGCGGTTCCAGCTTCCTTCACCGGCTAGACGCACGGGTGAAGATTGTTGTGGGACTGGTTACGATCTTGGCGGTGACTCTTACACCAACCGCAGCGTACCCTGCATTTGTGCTTCATGGATGCTGGATCATGTTTTTGATGATCGCAGCGCGCATTCAGGTCAGACCAGTATTGAAAAGATCCTTGATTGCGCTGCCGTTTGCACTTGCGGCGATAACTTTGATATTTACTGTACCAGGAGAGGTTATCTGGAATCTGCCACTGACTCACTGGGCAATCAGCCAGGAGGGGTTGGCTCGATTCCTCTCGGTAGTTGTCCGCTCGTGGTTATCAGTTTTGATAGCAATTCTGCTTTCTACTACAACACAGCCAACTGATCTATTGTGGGCTTTCCACGCGCTCAAGATGCCGTCAATGTTATTGGGGATCATCTCCTTCATGATCCGTTATGTGTTTGTGTTGTCGGACGAGGGCACCCGAATGCATAGAGCACGTGAATCGCGCAGTGCTTCTCCGATGGATGGGAAAAAGCCCAAGAGTCTGCTGCTTTGGCGCTTTAAGGTAACTGGTTGGATGGTAGGGCAATTATTCCTTAGGAGTTATTCCCGAAGTGATCGTGTGTATCAAGCGATGGCATCTCGAGGGTATAGAGGTGAATTACGCCGTCTGGGTACACCCAAACTAGAGACAAGAAACCTGATCCTGGGTGCTGCGGTTGTACTTGTTGCAGTAATTATTA
Source organism: Chloroflexota bacterium (assembly GCA_039714055.1). Taxonomy (GTDB): domain Bacteria; phylum Chloroflexota; class Anaerolineae; order Promineifilales; family UBA4811; genus JBDLKB01. The sequence goes on along the minus strand of JBDLKB010000098.1, from coordinate 3,227 downwards.
GTTGGAGTGCTTGATTTATGCCTCACCATGCGATTGAGATATTCAACTTGACCTATGACTATCCGGACGGGCGACGGGCGGTGAACGATGTGACTCTAAGTGTTGCACCGGGCGAAAAAGTGGCTTTGGTTGGTCCAAATGGTGCGGGTAAATCCACTCTGATGCTGCATCTCAACGGTATTTTGAATCCTACTCATGGAGAGATTGTTGTGGGTGGAATGGAGGTAAACGACCGCAATCTAGGGAAAATCAGGGCAATGGTTGGATTGGTGTTTCAGGACCCTGATGACCAGCTGTTCTCGCCCACCGTGTTCGATGATGTGGCGTTTGGCCCGCTGCATATGGGATACGAAGAAGAGCAAGTATATCAATTGGTCGAGAGCGCATTGAACTCGGTTGATATGTCTGGATATTCAGATCGTCTTTCTCATCACCTCAGTATGGGAGAGAAGAAACGAATTGCCATTGCTACGGTGCTGTCTATGGACACAATGCTTTTGGTCCTCGACGAACCATCGGCAGGTTTGGATCCACGAGCACGTAGATGTCTGATAGACCTCATGCGAGAGATGCCACAGACCATGCTAGTCGCTACGCACGATATGCGTCTGGTGCAGGAGCTTATTCCTCGTACCGTCATTATGGACGAGGGGATGATTGTGGCTGATGGTGACACTGTAGACCTGCTGGCAAATGAGGAATTGCTGCACGCACACGGTCTGGAGCGACCGTAGTTTGAACACAGCTTTGATCCTTCTCAAACGAACAAACGGCTACGAAGAAGGAAGCTGTTCTCCCGGACTGCGACAGATGACCGCGCTCTTGCCTGCCTCATCGGTGTTGACCTGATATTCGGTCTCTCCAACACGGAAGCGGAATATGTATCCCGGAGTCATCACATCAAGGTACATTCCCCCTGGTTGGGGACATCCAAGGGCGCTAGAGCTAAACGTGGTATGTGCCCAAGATAGATCCTGAACCTGGTCAGATGTCAACGAGGGGTCGACCGCTTTCAAGGCTGCCTCATAGACTGTAACAAGAGAATCAGGGATTGTCGGTTGGAAACTAGGCTCGGGTTCACTGGGTCTAACTATATCCAACTTGCGAGGACCAGAGCACAGAACGACTCTCATTCCTTTTTGATCTGTATGCACCTTGTAGATATCGTCTGGTGACTTGAAGGTAACAATGTACCCAGGAGTTATCACGGTCAGGTACACAACGCCGGGTTGAGGGCAACCGAGACTAGAATCAGGCCATTCAGTTGCTGTACGGGTGGCCTCGAAATCACTAGACGATACTCCTAACTTGTTCTCCAGTTCAATACGAGCGGCGGCAATTACCGGATCATCTGCTGTATGAATTTCAGTCTTCTCTTCAGGTGTATTAGTAGGCACAACAATAGCCTCATCTCCTGTCACTGGGAAACAGGCTGCCAGTGCGTAGACGAGAAATAACCCAACTAGTGTTAGGACTGGTTTCTTCATGGTGAACTCCTTGTTCCAATCTATCACCTAGACGTTGAATTGAGTCAGTGTGTTCCATACGTGTATTCTATCGAGTTTCTGTTCAATTGGGACAACTAGCTGATTTCAACTCAAGAGGTAAAATGAAGAGAGAAGAGACAGGAAAGGAAAGATTACATGAGCGAATCGAAAGCGTTTCAGGACTATTATGACGAGTTTTTCGGGCAGTGCTATGGTTGCGGCTCCCACAATGAGCATGGTTTACAGATCAAAAGCCGATGGGATGGAGACGAGTCAGTGGCAGAATTCGACCCAAAACCCTATCACACAGCAATGCCGGGCTTTGTTTACGGTGGATTGATCGCATCATTGATTGACTGCCACTCGACAGGCACTGCTTCAGCTGCTGGATATCGAGCAGAAGGGCGCGAGATGGGAACAAAGCCCCTGATGCGTTATGTGACCGGGTCATTGCAGGTGAAATACATTAAACCCACTCCAATCGGCGTAACGCTCCATTTGCGTTCCAAAGTCAAGAGTATAGAGGGGCGCAAGGTACTGGTGGATACTGAGTTATTCGCAAATGATGAACTGTGCGCCACGGGTCAAGTGTTGGCAGTGAAGATTCCGGAAGATTGGGGAAAATAAAGCGCTGTTTTGCTGCTTGGAGAGTATATTGAGATTAACCTGGGGGGAAGCCCATTAAGGCAAACAGGCTTAGATCTCCTTCCTTTCCATCCGCTAGAAAGGTGTCTTTGACCTCCAGCCCTGCGTTTTGGGCATAGAGCTGCATTTGGTTCGGTTCAACCATGTGGCAGTAGCGGTAGCCCACACCACCCCTTTTCCAATCGAGCAGGTAGTCACCTGGTTCGAGAGATTCCTCTTTGATGTTCAATGTGTCCCAGGGAACGATCTTGCGCCTCATGCGTTCGTTTGTAAGAAACTGCCAGGTGCTGACGATGGCTAAACCACTTGCAGCAAGAAGACTAGCGACCTGCCCCACAAGCATCATCCGCTGGCTCTGACCTGGTATATGATGAATAACAGCCAGCAGAAGAACTATGTCGTACGAGGCAGCATCAAGCCCTCTAGTCCAATCCGAGCTCATTATGTCAACCGCTTCGAATTTAGCAACGATATTCTCGAAATTTGCCGCATGCGCATTACCGAGGCCAACAAAACGATCTGAAAAATCAAGTCCATGATAACGCACCCCAGTTCGATGCATCTCAAGCAGTTGAGCTATCCGACCATGACCACATCCGATGTCAAGTACCCGTGCGCCATCTGGGATCAAGCTAAGAATCTTGTTAAAACTTGGCTGACCTAGCGAGCGTGCGCCAGCAAATTGATCAGCGAACTGGTCATAGAATTGTCGATTTAGGCGATTTAGACGCTCTTTCGTCAAGTCGTCCATAGGATCAACTCTACCACAGCGCATAGAGTAACGGCAAACTGCTATAATGGTGCGATGATGCAGGAGAAACGGATGTCTCGCGAGGAATGGGAATCACACTGGCTGGCGACACGCCAGCCTGATCTGAACCTAGAACCCTATCGCGAACAACTTCTCACTCTGATCGAGGAAATCAGTTCCAGCGGCCCTTTGAGCAATGATGAGTTGCACAAGGTCATCCGCCGTTTTCCCTATGATGGTCGACATACATTCAGCAAAAGTCAATTGGTCGCCGCATATCGTGCATTCTGTGCTGAAGGTATCCTGGATTTCGAACGAGATACACTAAAAAAACTGCAAAGAAA
>JBDLKB010000097.1:0-5421 GCA_039714055.1 Chloroflexota bacterium | reverse complement strand
TTACCCAGACTCGCCAAAGCGCTTGCCAGACGCTCAACGTAAATCGTCAGACCCGAGATATGTGGGCGATAATAGGTTAATACAATTAGTATCTTCACAGTATTGCAGATAATCTAGCTCTTTTAATCAATGATCCAAGTGAAAGTCCGTATGATACCAGTGCGGTTATCCCGAATGCTACTGTGGTCAAGAATATCACCGCATGCATCACAATTGCGAAGGTAAAAGCTTGATCTGTTGACAGATCAAATGACCTCAGCGCAGCCACCACGGCAGCGTGAAAGATACCTACAGCGCCTGGCGTTGAAGGAATAGCAATCGAGAGGTTCACAGCCACAATAGTAACTGCAGCTGCAATCCACGTGGTGTCCTGCCAGTATATGCTTAACACATGCCAGTAAGTGAATAATATTACGCACCAGGTAACTATAGTTAACGCTATTAGAGTGACTAGTGATCGTCTGCTTCTCAAGGAGGAGATGGCATTCACTGAGCCATGAAATAACCTTGCCAGTCCCGCCACTATTGGCAAAGAGGTTCTCTTGTTATACCGGTCGAGCATGGAGCTAATAGGAGTAAGTCGCAGCGCGATGTACGCTACTATCATCAGGCCAATTGCTCCCAATATGAATACCCAGCGGGAGGATACCATAAGCATCGACGATTGTATTGGAGCAATTACTAACAGCAGTCCAAGAAGCAAGAAAGTGAACATTACATCCAAAATACGCTCAAGGATTATTGACGTAGTACACTTGCCGAATGATTCAGCACTGGGTATCGATCGATCTGTGAGTACAAACACACGGACCAACTCGCCTATCCGCAAAGGAAAAAGATTGTTGACCATGAAACCAAGATTCTGTCCATGGAATACTGACCAGAATGAGCAAGAGAATCTAGCCTCTGATAGAATGACCTTCCACCGAATTGCTCTAAGCAAGAGATAGACAGTCTGCCCAACCACAATGTAGAAGATTGTAGAAACACGTACTGTCTTTATCTGTTCGAATACCTGACCGAGATCTGCTCGAGATGCTAGATAGATGAAAGATAGCGCAGTAATTAGTATCCCAACCGCAATCGTTGGCAACAGGGATCGAGAGTATTGTGTTTCGCTGGGTTCAGACGAGGCAAGCATGACTGCGATTATACTCTGGATCACCTGCATTGTGAGCGACTAGTTAGCTGCCTCATTAGCAATCCGTGATGATATCTCATCCGATGCTAACTTCCCAACATTTTCAAAGACGAGCACGATAGGGTGATCGTACACTGTGGCGCTTTCATCGAGAGAACCAAGATCTATCACAAAGCGATTTTCTTCAGTGGTTGTTAACGCAGGAGCAGCAAGACCCACTTTGGTGAATGGATCGTTGACGAATTGGACTCGGGCAACTGATGGGAATCTAGAGGCAGAGAACACCATCCTAAAACCAATGTCTCCGTCGAACAACAGTCTGTAATATGCTGCTGCTTCTGGATATCTCTCCGGATGAGCCGTGATCGAACCATAAACTCGATTGCTGGCTAACACTAGGTAATCAGCCTGAGATAGGGTGTCAGCTGCTGATTCTAGAGAGTCTCTCGACGAATCAGGGAAATGCCTATCCTCGACCCTGAACCAGTCGATGGAAAGCTTCACCGTACTGACCCTAGACCGCTGGTTGTCTAGGTCATGCAGATTTAGAGGCAGTGAGTGATCCCAATGCTCCGTAACCAGAGTAGAGTTTTCTGGAACATTCTCCAAGAGCCAGCTTGAAGCTGTTATCCATGGATGCGGCTCTAGCAGATACATGTTAGCTATACTTAGCGTTCGCACCCACATAGACGCAACTGCCAGAATTACTGCGCCTGTGGTCACTATGCGAGCAATATTCGACCAAAGTGATTTTCTCCTAAACATAGAGAACACTCGTGATCCTGCGTAGATCACAATCGGAACAGTCAACGGCAATATAGGCATCAAGTATCTGAGAAACTTGACCTGGAAAGCTCCTGTGATCAGCCAATAAGGTAGGATCCAGGCAAGTATTATGACAATTCCCCTCTTGGCTCTCCCCAGCAAAGATTCCACAAGTACCAAGAAGATACTGAGAAACATCAGCATCGATGGCAACAAACCTACCGCCCATCGAGCCATTTGGTCAACATAGTACCAATAGGGTGTAGTGTCTGCGTACTGCAAGGTAAATGGAATGTATGGTGACCCTCTTACCATAGCTGATTGAGTTGAGATGTTCTTCAAGTAACAGGATCCAAGACTGATCCTGGGAATAGTCAGCCCAATTATAGGAATCTGATTACCACCTACTGTAACAGGACAAGTAGTATCCAATATGGCGAATGGATTAGTTACAAAGAATATGATTAGGGCTGCTGCTAACAAGCCCAGAATCAGCAAAAATGTGTTGCTGCCCAACTTGGAATCACTGCTTTTCTGTGTGGCTTTTATTTTTTTAGGGATTTGGTAGACTGCGATAAAAGTTGCGATTAGGATCATTATCGCGCTGAACTTGGCCCCCACTGCAAGTCCGATTGCGGCCCCAGCCCACATCATGTCCGAAAATCTTTGGGATTCTGCATATCGGATCAGGTAATAGACTGATAATGTCACTGCAAATGACAGGAACGTGTCAGATACAAAGAAATGAGATTGTTGTACATGAATTGCGATTGCAGAGGAAGCAAGTAGTGAAAGTGCAGCTAGTTTCCAGCCGAACAATCTTCTCGAAATGAGGAAGATTAGCCAACATGTACCAGCGTCGATCAAGGCAGAGAGAACCCTCCCGACGATCAGAAAGTGATCATACTCAATTCGATCACCAACGTTTGCGAGGGTGCCTATCAAACCGGTTGGAGAAACATGCCCTCGCATCTGATCCCCGATCACACTCGCCCCCTTCTGAGCGAGAACTGTCAGATACAATGGCCAGTGACCATAGGCATAATCTCTTGGCTGGTTCTGTGGAGTCACAATTCCAACACTGTCTGCGTCTTTGGGCCAGTAATATGGATTTAGTGAGGATTCTCTGGGATCAAGTGCCTGATTCATCGTCTCAGGGAACTCTATCGTAGTGGCTACCCACACCATGTATCGCTCATCCGGATGAAGGTGGTACAGGTCATCCCAGTCATATCCAATTACGCGAACGGCTACTGCAAGCAACATCAGTACACCTACCAGAAGGTTGGCAGCTACTGGCTTGTGTACCCTATTCTTAGAAACGGATTGATCCATCAACAATTAACTCATTAATAAGCTGAACGATGATTCTATCGATAAGAGGATACATGGCAAACCTATGCTGCGTTAGTCGCAGGGTCTCTTGCTCCTAATGCAACAACATACGAATTGCTTTGAATCATTCTTCTATTATCAAATCTGGTATTAAGAATCATTGCATTCTATGTAATGATCGGTAAACTGATAGACGATAAGGGAACTTGACCGAATATGATAGAAATGATAACCATACACATTCGCGCGTTTTCTCTAGCGCGTCAGGTTCTGGACACAGGTGAATTTGATATCCAGATTCCAGAAGGTTCAACTGTCGCATTCGCCAAACACAAGATCATTGACGAGAATCCATCTCTTGAACCTTATAAAGACATTCTGATTGCTGTAGTCAACAGAAAATACGTGGCACAGGACACTCAAATGAATGACGGCGACGAGCTGGCGATCTTTCCACCAGTGAGCGGGGGACATGGCGGGGACATTGTGGCAATTGCTAGAGACCCAATAGATGTTCAAGAAGTCATCTCGACAATGAAAGGGTCTCAGGTAGGCGCTTTGGTTTCATTCATCGGCACTGTGCGGGAATTCAGCAAAGGCCGAAAAGTAAGTGGGCTTGAATACCATGCATATGATGAGATGGCTTGTGAGCGTTTGATGCAGGTAGTGAAAGAAGCAAGAAATCGCTGGCCCAAGGTCATTCAACTCGCGGCAATACAGCGCATTGGAGAGCTAACGATACGTGATATCTCAATCGTTATTGTCGCCACAGCATCTCACCGCGATGATGGAGCTTTTGAAGCAGTTCGATACATGATCGACAGGATAAAAGAGATTGTCCCTGTTTGGAAAAAAGAGCATTACAATGATGAATCAGGATGGGTTGTTGGTGATCATGTACCAATACCCGATAACACTTGATCAAATGTGTAGCAGTGTTTAATTCGCCTTCAGACTAAATCGCAGGTAGAAAGTAAAACGCCAACACAAGTATTAGATACACAACCAAAAGTTGTGCACCCTCGATCCAATTCGACTCACCATCCAATGCAACCAAGCCTGCTATCAAGGATGCACTAACAAGCGCTATCAGTTCGAATTGGTTAAAAACCAAAGTCAGTGGATTACCCATCAATAGGCTTATGAATACCAGTAGAGGTGCTACAAAAAGCGCAATCTGTAGACTCGAACCAACTGAAATCTCCAGACTGAGATCCATTTGGTTCTTCGCTGCCACCTGTACTCCGACCCAATGCTCTGCTGCATTACCAACAAGTGGAATGATCACTATACCAAGAAAGAATTCGGTCCAACCCAAGCTCTCAAGGACTGGCTCAACCGAACCCACAAGTATCTCACTCACCCAGGCTGTTGCTGCAGTTGCCAAGACCAGTATCGTCAACGACTTTCTAATTGACCATCCTTCAGTAGAAGGTAGATGAGCAGCTTCTCTCACGAGTGGGCTGTCGTTGGATGTGCGGAACGAGTAGATCACACCCAACACATAGATAGCAATCATCAATGAAGCGACTCCTAGACTAAGTGCCTCCACACTTGGATCTACTCCCAAATTTGAAAATGGACTAGGAGATCCCGCCTCAACGCTTTTCACCGTAGCTCCAAAGATCGACGGTACGACGAGAGCAATCACTGCAAGGATCAACATTGTTGCATTCACAGATGCCTGGGTGCGGTGAAATTTCTGTTTGCCGTGCTTGACGCCTCCAACCAAAATGCTCGCGCCAAGCACAAGTAGGAGATTGCCTAAAATCGAGCCGGTGATAGACGCTTTCACTAGCTCTAAAAGACCTTCTTTAATGGCAAATATGGTGATAATGAGCTCAGCCGCATTTCCCATTGTAGCGTTGAGCAATCCACCGAGTTTCGGCCCCGTTTTCTCTGCAATGTGTTCCGTGCCTTCCCCAATCAAGCCTGCCAACGGAATGATTGAGATAGATGCTAGAGCAAACACAGTAAGATGTGACCAATGTAAAAAGTGTCCCAAGATCGCTATTGGAAACAACACCAGTAGATAACGAGTCTTCATCGAGAAACCTCCCATTGAGTAAATGGAATTCCACTATGTATAAACAGATCTGAGGGCGCAGAGTTCGGCGCAGCCAGGTCGAGTGCAAGCGGATCAATATGGGCGTAGAAAGGCGTTGCGCCTGCCGGCTCAC
>JBDLKB010000096.1:0-5456 GCA_039714055.1 Chloroflexota bacterium | reverse complement strand
TCTCATGTTGAAATCCTCCTATTTGAACTAGATGAAATGCTGATGTATAGATCAGCTGTAATGATACTGCACATAACTATTGTTTCAAATAGCTTGCTGCTTCCGGTATGAATACGGATAGTTGCTTGGGCTCAATGATAGCCAGTTTATAACAAATATGATCCTACTTGGAAAATCAAGTCAGAGTTCTACTTTCTCGATCATAGTTCTGACCAAGGAATGAAGGAACTCTCACCCATTTGAACGCGAGAGTCATCATTAGAATCGTAGCCAGGTGTGGCAAGGTTAAAAGGAACTGATAAGGAATGCCATATCCGCCCACCTGAACGCGTAGCGCAAGAACATCAATGCCAGCGAAGAACAGCGATCCAGCCAGAATAAGCAGAGGGCTCCACCCACCAAAGAAGGTCAAAGCAATCGCTATCCAGCCACGACCATGAACGATACCTTCAGTGAATGTACCAGTGTACACCATCGGCAAATACGCACCTGCTACACCCATCAACGCTCCACCTGCAATGGTAGAAATATACTGCATTCGGGGCACATTCACACCCAGACTGTCTGCCGCCTTGGGATTCTCACCGACGGATCGCAAATCAAGCCCGAATCGTGTCCTGTAAAGCAGGTAATATAACGCCAATGACAACAAGATGGCAATATATACTAACCAGTTCTGGGCGAACAATATGGGACCCAGTATTGGTATCTCACTCAAAAGCGGAATTTTTACTGCCTTAAGCGTGGGTATAAGAGGCGGTTGAAGAGTTATACCGACTACGAATTTGTAAAGCAGAGTGGATAGACCAAGTCCGGTGAAGAAGAGCGCCAGACCAATCACAAACTGGTTCATCTTTAGTGTCGATGTAAAGTAAGCTAAAGCAAGCCCAAACAGTGCGCCTGTCAATAAGGCAAGAGTGATGCCGATGGTCAAACTGTCAAAGAGGTAAGCGCCAAGAAATCCTATCGATGCTCCGACCAACATGATACCCTCTTGAGCAACATTGAAGATGCCCGTCCTTCCCCCAAGCATTGTTCCTTGACTAGCGAGCACATAAGGCACAATGGCAAGAAGGACTAGTTTGGAAAAGTTGACAAGCTGAACTCCAAACTGTTCCACGATCAACGCCTCCTCACGACATCTGACAAGAGCACAAACAAAAGCACCAATGCCTCGATAATGAATACCATTTCTACAGGCACCATCATAGTTCGCTGCAATGCACTGGCACCAACTTCAAGTACAGCAATAAAGAATGCTACAAAGGGAACGGTTTTGCTATCCCCTTTGGCAATAAGGCCGATAATGATTCCGAGCAGTAGGAAATTTGATTGTAGACCTTCGATCAGTCGATGATGAACCCCAGAGACCTCAAGTGCACCTGACAAACCCGCAAGGACACCACCCAAGACAAGCGACATCAAGAACATGCGCTTGACCGGAATACCGAATACCTGTGATGCCCGAGGATTTGCCCCGGTCACGATCATCTCGTAACCTGAGGCAGTGCGACTGGTATAGAATTGGACCGCAACTGCCACTAATATCACCAGAAGGACGCCAACATGTAGAGGTGGCTTACTGATAATAAGTGGGAGCTCCCCACCTGATCCGATCGGTATGGTTGTGGGATGACCAGCGGTTGCGTCGCGCCATATCTCCGTAGCGACATAATCGATAAGGCTAAAGGAGATGAAATTCATCAGGACGGTGGTGAGAATCTCGTTTATGTTGAATCGATACAGCAACCAGGCGGGAATTGCAGCCCAAAGCGCTCCAGCGATTACCCCTCCAAGCAATACCATGGGGAGTAGAAGCACTGCAGGAAGATCAGTAAACAGAATACCGACTGCTGTAGCACCGATGGCGCCCACGATCAATTGACCTTCCCCACCAATGTTGAATTTGCCCGCGGTCAAAGGAATGGTAAAGGCTAGAGCCTGCAACAGGAGCGGGGCGAACTTTAGAAGGGTCTGAATAAAGCCATTCTGTGTTCTGAACGAGGTGAACAGAATGGTTTCATAGGCTTCAAAGACATTAAAGCCCATAGCGGCAATGAATATGCCGGCTGCAGCAAACGAAGCGATTATGGCAAGCAGATAAGGTGTGAATCGCGCCAATGCCTGACGCGCCGTATTAGTAGAGTGTTGATCACTCATACGATTGAACTCCACTCATCATTCGACCGATAACGTATTTGTCAAAGCGATCTCGCGGTAGGATTCCGACCAGTGACCCTCGATAGATTGTGGCAATGCGGTCACAGAGCAGCATCAACTCATCAAGGTTCTCAGAGACAAGTAATGTGGCGAGGCCTTTATCTTTCGCATCAAGCAACTTTGAGTACACGCCTTCAGTAGAAGGTATGTCCAGTCCCCTGGTGGGATTGTGCGCTATCAACAGTTCAATCGGTTGTGAAAACACCCGAGCGATCATCAATCGCTGAATGTTTCCACCAGACAGATTGGCTGCTAACTCATCCGGTCCTGCAGTCTTTACATTGTATTCATCGATCAGGGTTCGAGTAGTAGAAAAGACAGCCTTCCAGTCGAGCAAGCCGCCGCTGCCGAAGGTTGGCGTCCGATGGTAGCCAAGGATGAGATTCTGCGCCACGTTGGCAGTAGGCAGAAATCCGTCACTCCATCTATCTTCAGGTATATACGCCACACCGGCTTCAATCAGTGATCTTGTATCCTCATCAATAGTGGGTCGATCCTGATAACTGATCTCGCCGCTTAATCGAGGTCGAATAGCTAGCAAACTTTCGACAAGTTCACGTTGACCATTTCCTGCCACTCCAGCGATGCCCAAAATCTCACCTGAATGGACCTGAAAGCTGCAGTCAGAAATGGCAAGCTGCCTTTCATCGTTGTTTACTCTAAGATCTCTTACCTCCAGGATCGGCCCAACCTCGGTGGAAGCGGCAGTTTGCTGGACATCTTTCTGGGAGAAGATGACACTCTTGCTCACATCAAGATCCTCACCCACCATTGCTTTAACAAGCGATTCCTCAGTAGCTTTGCTGATCTCAGTAGTAATAACATTCTGTCCAGAGCGCAGTACAGTGATTCGATCACCGGCTTCCAGTACTTCTCGCAGCTTGTGAGTAATAAAGATGACGCTCATCCCTTCCTCGACCATCACCCGCAGAGACTTGAAAAGTGAGTCCACTTCTTGCGGAGTCAAGTTTGTTGTAGGTTCATCCAAGATCAGCAGCCTGGCGCCACGATAAAGAGCTTTGAGGATCTCTACCTTTTGGCGGGCGCCCATGGGCAGCGCTTCCAGGACCGAGTCGGGATCAATGTCCATGTCGAAACGACGAGCCATGGTGGTAATCCGCTCTTTCTCACCATTACGCTGATCGCCGGGCAGAGAGCTAGAGCGAGTGCCAAGGATGATGTTTTGCATAACAGTGAAACTTTCTATCTGGAGAAAGTGCTGGTGCACCATCCCAATTCCAAGCTCAATCGCATCTCTTGGGGAATTTATGCTTACCTTTTCACCTCTTAGGCATATCTCTCCGGCATCAGGCTTGTAAAGGCCATAGAGAATATTCATGATGGTGGTCTTGCCGGCTCCGTTGCCCCCCAAAAGCCCAAGAATCTCATTGGAATGAAGCTGCAAACTGACATCATCCAATGCAACATTCTGACCAAAGACCTTGCGGACCTGATTCATTTCAAGCAGTGGTACACGACTCATAAGCGGTAGTCTTTCCTGCAGGATTGAATATGAATATGGGGATGACGAAAGAGTCATCCCCATGTTAAACGATCTACTCTATTGGGGTAATATCCTTGACGACCTCAATGTCGCCAGATTGGATATCCTTAACGATTTGCTCGATCTCAGCTTGAAGGCCTTCAGGTGAGTTGCTCAAAGGCAACTGGAGGGCTACACCATTATCGAATCCAAGCGCATAGTAGCCGCCAGTCTCACCGTCCTTGATCTTTTGCACAATGGCATTCAGAGGACCAGCCCAATCATAAAGCAGGGATGTCACATAGTTCCCTGGGGCAAAGTTTGCTTTGTCAGTGTACTTGGCAGTAGCGAGCACAGATCCTTCAGCCCCCTTTACTGCTTCAAAGAGGCCAAACATACCCAGATTGAGCGAGCCCATGATGACATCGACACCATCAGCGATCATGCTGTCGGCTAACTCACGTGCTTTGGTTGGATCGTTGAAATTCCCTGCCCAAACTGACACCAGCTCCACATCTAGACCAAGGTCAGAAATTGCTTGTTCGGTGGCATGCACTTCCGCATAGGAGAACGGCAGCGTAAGACCACCGATATAGCCAATCTTTCCAGATTGGCTTAGTTTCGCGGCAGTTGCGCCAATGGCGTAAAAGCCGACATGGAAATTGCGATCGATGACCCAAAAGTTGTCAGGGGCATCATCAACCGGAGCATCAAACTCGGTGATGAAGTAGATGTCAGGAAACTCGATTGCTAGATCTTTGGTCTGGCTCACAAACTGACCCCCGTGGGTGAATATGATGTTGAATCCATCATCGATGTACTCACGCATTACACGGTCGACGTCAGGTACAGGGACGCTTTCGGAGTATGCAATCTCAACTCCATGCTCCTTCTGGACTTCTGTGACTCCAATATATCCGAGAGTGTTATAGTCAGCGTCAGTAATGACGCCAGGGAAGATGGCTGCAAGACGTAATTCATCGGCAGCCTTGCCTTCTTCTTCAGTTGTGCACTGAACAACAAACATAGACATCAGTGCAATGACTATTATGAGATACAATGCTCGCTTACCCATTATGTGCCTCCTTCAATAACAATAAACCAACAGATCTTGTCCTGTACAGTAAACAATGAACGTTTATATCACGCTGCCATCGACTCGGCAAACACATACCAAGAAATCGCTGCCCGTCTATGTATTTTCCGAGAATTATCTCGGGATTTATACTGATGCAGTTATTGCTCGTAGTTGTATTCGTCTATCCGCTGTTTCGGTTTAGTGATTCGACGTGAGAGATGTCGTAAGCATCACCGAACTTGGTATGAGGAAACTCCGCTTTGCGCTTCATCAACTCATCATATTCGTCGTCCTCAACCATAGCAACGCAACGACCGATGCTTGACTCTCCATCGACAAATCGCCAGGGGAAGAAGCCGATCTGAATACGGCGATTTAGAATGAGATCCAGATCACCACCAATGCACTCAGCGTGGATTATTCCATGGGGGAACATCTCGATGTGCATGAGCTGGTATTTGTCATCGGTAAAGAATTCCGCCAGGGAAAGGCCAAACTTTTCTTGGAAGCGCTCATCAGCTTCGCGTGCCTGTCGTGGCATCCAGTTACGGACGATAGTGTTCATAGGATGGTCGGCAGAGCCACAGTCCACACCTATCCAGCGGAGCTTCTTTTCCTTTGCCCATAGGGCAAATTCGCGGTCGGGACCAGGATGTTTCACCATATAGCGAACTT
>JBDLKB010000095.1:0-5457 GCA_039714055.1 Chloroflexota bacterium | reverse complement strand
CCTGATCCAAGCGGAGGGGATCAATGGCGTTGCTATTGTTCCTGGGCCTAACATGCTGCACTTGACTGGTCTTCATTTCCACCTCGGAGATAGACCAACCGTGCTTTTCATCCTGCTGGACAAGCCACCAGTGATGGTCATTCCCTCTATAGAGATATTAAAGGTCATCCAATGGAAAGATCTGGTCACGTTCCCTTGGAACGATGAACACGGCTTTCATAGCGCGTTCCTCTCAGCCGTCAGGAGACTGGAATTAGGGGGTCGGCGCATTGGCATTGAATCCTACCTCATGCGGCACATTGAAATCAACAGCATTCAGCAGTCAGCCCCTGATTGTGAGTTGGTTGGTGCCGATGATTTGATTTCAAAGAGTCGACTGAGCAAGGATGAAAGTGAGGTTGCGAGAATTCAAACAGCGGTGATTGCAGCCGAAAAAGCCATGGAAAGAGCATTGGCAAAGTTCAAGCCTGGCATGACGGAAAAGACATTCAAATCTGTTCTCCAGTACGCACTCTTACAGGAGGGAGCTGAAGGCTTGTCATTTGATCCAATCGTTGCTTCTGGGCCTAATGCGGCAAATCCTCACGCGACTCCTAGTGATAGACCAATCACGGAAAATGAATTCTTCCTTTGTGATTGGGGAGCCACGATCGATGGTTATTCATCAGATATCACCAGAACCTTTGCTGTTGGCAAGGTTGGCGCCAAGATGGAAGAGGCCTATCAAACGGTGTTGGAAGCAAACCGGGCGGCTCGAGAGATAGCTGGTCCCGGAGTGACCTGCAGGGAGGTAGATGAAGCGGCACGGCGAGTGATAGAAAGCGCCAGCTATGGAGATTATTTTACCCACCGCACTGGTCATGGCTTGGGCTTGCAGGTGCATGAAGACCCATACATTTCAGCCAGCAATGATCAGGTGTTAAAACCAGGAATGGTGTTCACCATCGAACCTGGAATCTATCTTCCAGACAAGTTTGGAGTCAGAATCGAGGATGATGTTGTCGTAACTGAGGATGGTTGCAGGTCACTAACCACCATGAGCCGTGAACTGCGTCGTCTATTCTGACGCTTTGGCTTCAGGTGACTTGATCAGATAGATTCCTGGCAAACTCACCAATGTGGTCAGCCCTTTGATCAGTATATTGGCGACAATGATGCCCCACACTACTGAAGCAGGCATCTGTCCACCGAATGCCAGCCAACCAAAGATCAATGAGTCGATCGGGACGCTAACGCCATTGCTCACTAATACTCGAGCCCACTGATAGCGATGAGTTATCTTGTGAACCCATAGGCGATACACTTCAGTATCGATCAGTTCCGAAACCAGCTCCGCCACAATTGAGGCAAAAACAATTCTCCACGCTGGCGCCAACACGTGGCCAAACTCGAGCTGGTCGCCGACTGCAGGGTCTCCTGGAAGGCGAGCGACAATCCAAAAGAGTGCAGCCATTACCAAGTTGATTCCCGCCGCGGCAACAATTAGCACCCGAGCACCCTTGGCGCCAAGCGCCTTGTGAACCATATCCCGTAAAGTAAAGGTCAAGGGATAGATGAAGGTGCCACCGTCAATAGACAATCCAGCGACTGTCACTATCTTTAGAGATGTTACATCGGCCATCATTTGGGCGCCGATATAACTCGCGATTACAACAATGGTTGAAAATGACATGTTCTTTCCTAACAAAATGGTATATGGTGACACGAAATCGTCAAGTGATTAATATTTAGATGAGCGTTTTCGCCTGAAACGATAAATTGGATTGCCATTGAACCTTTGCTACAATGCAAACATAGTTTCAGTGCTTGTCGTTAGCCCTGCCAGAGGAGAACCAATGATTCAAGCTGCAGCTGAAAAAGTGAGAGCAAACGTTCAGAAAGTGATCGTGGGCAAGACATCGGTGGTTGACTTGTGCATGGTTGCAGTACTATGCGAGGGCCATGTACTGATGGAAGATGTGCCTGGCACCGGAAAGACAACCTTGGCGAAAACGGTTGCTCGATCGCTTGACTGCACCTTCCGAAGAATCCAATTCACTCCGGATCTTCTTCCTTCAGATGTAACTGGCGTCAATTACTTTAACCAGAGGACGCAGGAATTTGAGTTTCGACCAGGTCCTATTATGAGTCAAGTAGTGTTAGGGGATGAGATCAATCGCGCTACTCCTAGAACTCAGTCGGCACTGCTCGAAGCAATGCAGGAGCAACAGATAACGGTAGATCTGGATACATACCAACTGCCGCGTCCATTCCTGGTATTTGCCACTCAGAATCCGATCGAGTTGGAGGGCACATTCCCCCTCCCCGAAGCACAGGTTGATCGTTTCATACTCAAGCTTAGTTTAGGTTATCCCAACGATGATGAAGAAAACCAGATCCTGTTGCGCTTCAAAGGTGCGGATCCACTGTCGAATCTCGAGCCAGTACTGGACAGTGAGATCATCACTAAGCTTCAGAAACAAGTGCATCAAGTTGAAGTAGAGGATTCCGTGCGCCAGTATATGGTTGATGTATGCCGTGCGACTCGTACACACGAAGATGTGTATGTCGGAGTCAGCCCAAGAGGTACAATGGCGTTGTTCCACTCGGCACAGGCACTAGCAGCAATCCGTGGGCGCAACTTTGTTTTACCGGATGATGTTAAGGAGCTGGTTCCGCATGTCTTGACTCACCGTATCATCGTTAATCCAAAGACTCGATTGCGAGGTCGAACACCTGCAGATGTCTTGTCCGATATTGTCGGTGCGGTCCCAGTTCCAGTGGAGACTCTCTAGTATCGATCCAGTTCTGTGTGATCAGTTATGTTTTCCTCAGATTCTCAGGCAGTAGAAGCAACTCAAGAGAACAATCAGTCCGCCGACGAACAGGTGCTCAGCGCTAGACGCGAGGGGATGTTCAATGAAGCTTGGATCTGGCTTGCTGTGTTCTTGCTGGTTGCAGGATTGATCTCGAATCAAATTTCCTTCTATCTGCTAGCCGCCTGTTTGTTTACTATTATCGCCGTGAGTTGGTTGTGGAGTAAATACTCGTTAAAAAACGTTATCTATCGACGAAGCTTCAACCGTTTGCGAGTATTCCCCGGAGAACAAATAACAATGCAGTTGGAGGTGATCAATCGCAAGCTGCTTCCACTAAGCTGGATACGGATGGCAGATGAAGTACCAGTCAATATCTCCCCCTCCGACGAAAGCGTGATTACTTCTACAGTCCCTACAGCTAGTGGGAAGTTAATGTCAGCATTCACTTTGCGCTCTTACCAGAGATTGGTGCGCAAACTGACCTTGCAGTGCCGAACGAGAGGACACTATGTCATTGGACCGGTGACAGTCGAGTCGGGGGATCTCTTCTCGCTATTCTCCACCAGTGAAAGAAGGTTGATCACAGATTCGATTGTGGTCTATCCCCAGATATTCCCCCTGGAAGAACTTGGCTTTCCTCATCGTGCTCCGTTCGGAACATTAAAGATACAAGATAGTTTGATCAAAGACCCGTCACGAACTCGATCAATAAGAGACTACCGACCAGAAGACAGTTTTCGCCACATCCACTGGAAAGCCTCAGCCCGCAGAGCAGCGCTGCAAACCCGGGTTTATGAGCCCGGCACAGATATGAACGTGACCCTAGCACTGAATGTACAGACCCTTCCCAAGTTATGGATGGGCGTTCGACCAGACCTGCTTGAACGAGCAGTGAGTGTGACGGCGTCAATCGCACACTATGCTGCGGAGCGAGATTGGTCAGTGGGTCTGATATCAAACGGAGTTCCTCGCAGCGACCAGCCCATCAAGCTGCTCCCTTCAAAATCGCCGGAGCAGCTACCAATCATACTTGAAGCGCTGGCAGACGTATCCTCATTTACAATGGGATCTATTGAAAGTATATTGCAAGCAGAAAGTCCCAACATTCCACTTGGATCTACCCTTGTGGTGATTTCTTCTATCGTGCCCGAGGACATGCTAGTAACATTGAATTACCTTCGTGAGGCAGGAAGAAAGGTCGTGCTAGTTTCCCTGGCAAAGGAAGCGGTGAGTGACCCGCGGCTGACTATCTACAACATCGGCAGCCCTGCGATGGAATCGAATCATTCGGCACTCGAACGAAACACCGTAGCCTCGTTGTCTACTGTCCCTGTACCCAAACCAATTGAAGTTCCACTGGAGCTATCATGATCAGGTACTGGCACCAAGTGCGGCGCGAGTCCTTGATTCTGCTCACCGCTCTCATGGAGGTCTGCTTTCTGGCTCCAATAATGGTCGCTGTCAGCAGATTTGATACCCAGGGTATCTCGGCAACTGTCGGTGTGGCATTCTTTGGAATTATGTTGGTTCCCTTCTACTTGGCACGATTATTCGAGGAATTGAAACTCAACGCCAGGGTCCGGCGAGACCTGGCATTTGTCTTTCTTGTCGCGACAGTACTTGGAGTACTTCGTTTTGCTGTGTTTGAGGATGTTCCGCTGACTGATTTTTCATGGCTGCGCGAGTTGATTGGTCATTTGAGTGAGCGCACCTTTTGGCCTCGAGATCTTGCCGTCATATTGACGACCTTGGTGTTCTGGTGGCGAGGTACAAGAATTGTCAATCGACCTTTGGACGTTGAATCAGTGGGTTACTCCTTCCGCGCTGGGGTTATTGCTATGATAATGGCTGCAATCCTATGTGGAACTATCCTTCATGTTCAGCCTATCAGATGGATCGTGGCGTTTTTCGTCTCCGGATTGGTCGCGATCACGTTGGCACGTGCGGAAGATGTGTCCCATGAAACAGGTGGATTTGTCTCCCGATTCGGTCCTAAATGGATGTTCTCAATAGGGTTTGCGGCTGTTACCACCATTCTCCTAGCGCTGCTGTTATCAAGCTTACTATCCAGCGATCTGTTTGATAACGCTCTAAAGCTACTACGACCAGTCTGGAATGCGCTGCTTACAGTTGTGTTTGTTGCTGTTGGACTGCTGTTTCAGCTGCTCTACCCCATTATTCAGTACATTGTTGAGAAATTGCTCCGCAATGTTGATCTTTCGTCTTTAGTTGCACGCAAGATACCAACAACAGATGATCTGTTCAATGACTTGCAGGATAAACAGCCAGGAAGCTTGCAGGCATTGCAGCAGTACTCTGACTGGTTGGCGGGACTGGCAATCCTACTAGTCGTCATATTGGTGGCATTTACATTTGTGCAGCTTAATAAGGCTAGGTTACGGGTCAAGGAGATCGAGGTCGATGATGTAGAGCCAGATCGAGGTGCGGTTGGTTTGAGAGCAAGACTACTCGATCGATTAGATGCGTTGCTTTCACCTATCCGTAATCTTTCTCACTGGCGCAGTGTGTATACTATAAGGAAGATCTATGCACGGATGGTTAAGAAAGGCGAGTCACAAGGATATCCGCGCCATTCCTCAACTACACCCTTTGAACATCAACCAATCCTGGCTGAGGGGTGGCCGTCTCTCGCTGATCA
>JBDLKB010000094.1:0-5462 GCA_039714055.1 Chloroflexota bacterium | reverse complement strand
ATTTCACCAATGTGATGCAGTTCTTTTGTCGCCTCACCCAGAGCAATATCGGGCATGCGGAATTGGCTTTCGTCTATATATTGGGCTAGTTTTACCTTACGTGTGTCCTTGATGATGGGAACAAGGCGGCGAGTGAGTTTTGAAAGTGGTTTAATGAAAGGAAACAGGATAGCACTGACAGCTACGTTAAAGATGGTGTGAGCGTTGGCAATCTGTCGGGCAAGATCGTTGGAAGTCGTTTCCACGAGGTTGGAAAATGGGGTGATAAAGGGCAGAAAGATAAACACACCGATCAAGTTGATGAGGATTTGCGCAATGGAGGCTTGTTTAGAAGCAGTTGACAGACGTAGAGATGCTATCAGTCCGGTTATACAGGTCCCGATATTCGCGCCTAGTAGCAACGCCACAGCTCCAGGAAGGGTAATGATCTGGCTGAGTCCCATGGCGACCACCAACCCTGTCACAGCAGAACTGCTTTGGACGACCGCGGTAGCAACTGCTCCGGCGAGAATACCGGAAAGGTAATTCTGTCCCATGTACGCCAACCAACCTTGGGCAATGGGTGCAGCCGCTAGGACCTTAAGCGCGCCGGACATGGTTTTCATTCCCAGAAAGAGAATGCCGAACCCCAGGATTACCTCTCCAACCCGGCGCAAAGTCCGATTCGAAACGAACTCGTACAGAACGAGTCCGATAGCAATGATGAGATAACATAAGTCACCGATCTTGAAAGCTATGATTTGAGCAGTGAGGGTGGTACCAATCTCCTGTCCCATCATCACACCAATGGTCTGTTCTAGTGTCATGAGATTGGCATTGATCAAACCGATCATTGTCACCATCAGTAAGCTGCTGCTCTGGATCAACGCTGTAGCAACCGCACCAAAGGCAGCTCCTTTGATTGGACGGTTGGTCACACGATCCAGCCATTCCTGTAACCGATTTCCGGCTATTTTCTCCATAGCTTTGCTGAGCACGCGCACGCCAAATAGAAACAACGCCATGCCACCCAGCACTTGAAAGAAACTGATCATGATAACAATCCCCTGCAATCCAACAATCCAGGTAATTTTGAGATGCTTTCCACCACGTGATCGGGCTGTACTGTCGCGAGGGGCAAGTCCTCCCGTCGGGTGACCCCGGATAACACCAGGACAGTGAGCAATCCAGCCATATGCCCCATCGAAATATCGGACTCTAAACTATCGCCTACAACTATGCAGTCGCTGATTGGTAGTTTCAATCGTTCGAGACTGGCTTCAACAGCAAGGGATGAGGGTTTGCCAATGACCAGTTCCAGTTTTCGTCTACTGCAACCTTCCAATGCGCCGATCACTGCACCCGCATCGGGAATCTCACCATCGGGAAGTGGGCAAGTAGCATCAGCATTAACCGCGATAAAACGGGCACCGCGGCGCAACGCCTGGAAGCCAATATTCAGTTTATGAAAGTTGAAATTGCTGTCACAACTAACAATCAAGACATCTATCTCTTTGGGGTCAATACTGATGTGGAAATCCCGACCCAACTCATCTGATAAGGGCGAATCAGCGATAACGTAAATGGTTGCATCCGGCGAATGCTCATCTAGATAGGCTTTGAGCACTTGTGGGGCAGTGATGATCTCATCGTACGTAGCTGCAATTCCCACAGAATTCAACCGTTCAGCTTGTTCATTAGAGTTTTCAAGCGCATTTGTGATGAAAACGATCCGGTAACCTTGGTGGCGAAGTTCGGCAATTGCCTCTGTGGCTCCTGGGATAACCTGATTACCACGCAACACAGTTCCATCAATGTCAAGAATGATGCCACGCGACCTTTTCACAGCATCTTCCGACAATAACACGACCTATTTCGAAAAGCAAGCCATCAGTTGGTCGAGGCGCAGGACGCCATCATAATCCAAGCGATCTTCACCTTTTCTCAGTTCGCCCCTGTCGCCGTCCGGGTCGCCCAGTGTAGTGACAATGAGATCAGCATCAGAAAGATCCTCTCTGGCGGTGTATATATTCGTTGTAGCGACTATATTCAACTCGGCAGCACGGGCAGCCAACACACCGTTACGAGAGTCTTCGATGACGATGCATTCTTCTGGTTTCAGACCGGTTTTCTCAAGGGCAAGGTTATATATTGCAGGATCGGGTTTCTTCCTACTGACCACGTCCCCAGCGAGCACAAAATCGAATCTGATGTCTTTGAGAACACCATAAGCAACCGCCCGGGCAGAACGTTCGTTGGAGGTTGTGCAAACTCCCAGGATCAAACCGGCCTGATTGACCTCTTGCATAAGGCGTTTCACACCTGGGCGCAGTGGCAGTTCGCCACTTGCAATCATCTCCACGAAAATGGCTGTCTTACGGGCGTGCATTTTCTTGATGTGATCGTCTACATCCTCGGGCTTGATCTCGACACCGAAGCCTTTGGTGCGCAGATGGTGTTTCATCCTCTCTTTGCCGCCAGCTACTTGCAGCAGCTCATGGTAAAACTCCACATCCCACTCGAAATCGTAGCCGAACTCCTTAAAAGTCCGGTTGAAAGCCACACGGTGGCCATCCCGTTCGGTGTCGATGATGACCCCGTCCTGGTCGAAGAATACAGCCTTGATTTTACTCATCTCAATCCTCCTGAATTACTCATCACTTGGTATAAAACTCGCGAATGACGTCTACCGCCATCCTGTTTTCCTCTTTACTGCCTAGGGTGATACGAAACCATCCATCTCGGTCGTACATTGCAGCCATTGGCCTAAAGATCACACCTTTCTCCTGTGTAAAGCTCACTACATCCTGACCTTTCTTGCCAGTGTCAGTGCCGTCCAAGAGAATATAATTCGCGTTCGAGTGGAAGGTATACAAGCCTTTAATATCACTGAGTGATTTTTCAATGAAATCCACTTGGGTGTTATTGAACTCTACTCGTTTCTTCAGTCCCTCTTGGTCATCAAACGCAGCCAAGGCAGCCCACATTGGTATGGTTCCGACATTCCAGGGTAGCAGCGCTGCAGAGATCTGACCGATCACATCCTTGTGCCCCAGGGCATACCCGAAGCGCAGACCAGCCAGACCATATGCCTTGGACAGTGTGCGGGTGACGAGAACATTCTTGTACTTTTCGATCAATTGCACCTGTGACATTCCCAGGCCTGCAAACTCGATATAGGCTTCATCAACGATGAAGGGAATGCCTGTTTCAGCGATTTTGACAAAGTCAGCAGCTTCCATGAAATTGCCGGTCGGGTTGTTCGGATTAGCGACTACGATGATCTTTGTCTTGCCGGTTACGGCAGCCAGAATAGCGTCCACGTCAAACAAGAATTGATGGTCTTTGTGAATCATTGGCACTGAGACCAACTTCCCACCCAGGATATTGTTCCGCAATTTGTAGATACCAAAACAGGGTGTATGTTGTATAACCTCATCACCTCTTTCGAGGAAACAGCGGAAGATGTTGTCAAAGATCTCACTTGAGCCATTGCCAAGCATCACGTTCTCGGGGCCTTCAATGTTGTTTATCTCGGCAATCTTTGAGCGGACCACCAATCCCTGGTCAGGATAGCGGTTGGCCATCGCGCCATATTTCATGATGGCATCTAACACCTTTTGAGATGGTTGATGTGGATTCTCGTTGGACATCATGCGATGAAGCTCTGGCTGTCGCCAGGCTAACTCGATGTGTGGCGAGATGTACATCGGTATCCCTTTCACCCATGGGACGAAATATTCTTTAACGTTCTTCATTATGTGCTCCTTATGCCTTTCCTTCACTTCCCAACATATCTATCCAACGCATCACTGCATTGCGGATTGCGTCCCGTGCAGCGATGTCGACCTTGCCGGGGTTATACTCTTCGCGGTGAGAAGCAATGTATTCGTATCTGGCGTCGATCAAAGTTCGTTTGAGTTCTGTAGACACATTGAACTTGGCGCCACCAGCTTCGAGCAGTTTCTTGATGTAATCTTCCGGCAAGCCTGTGCCGCCATGGACGACGAGTGGGGTCTTGACACTGCTCCCATTCAACAGTTTATTGATGGTTGCCATGCGTTCGAAATCCACTTTTGGTTTATTGGTCTTGTACACACCATGTGCAGTGCCAATGGCAGGAGCAAAGATATCCACGCCTGTGCGCTCAACAAACTCGACCGCTTGTTCCGGATTTGCCAGCTGCGCTTCATCCTCCGCGACTATGATCTGGTCCTCGACACCGCTGACTGTTCCTAACTCGCCCTCAACGGAAATGTCCCCGACCGAGTGACAGTAATCCACTACTTCCTTGGTCTGGCGGATATTCTCTTCATAGGTTTGCTTGGATGCATCGATCATGATGTTGGTGTACCCCGAATCGGCACAGGCTTTGCAATAATTCACATCGGTGCTGTGATCGAGGTGCAGACAGATCGGAATGGGAGCTGATTCGGCTATGGTGCGAAAGATAGCCACCAGCACGTCCCTGCCCAGGAATTTGGACGGCGTGACCGAGGTTTGGATGATCAGGGGGGATTTCTTCTCGATGGCAGCATCTACCACCCCTTCCAACTCGATCAAGTCGGTAATGTTGAATGCACCAATGGCGTATTTCCCTTTGGCAGCCTCCACCATGATCTCTTTTGCGTTAACAATTGACATGTAATCCTCCTGAATACTAGTACTAGTTTGTTGCTAATTATGCAGAGCAGTTGAACGTTCTTTGAGGCAAATATCATTTTCTAATGGTATATTGGTGTATACCAAAATAGTACACTTGATCAATCATTTCGTCAAGATAAGCGTTAGCGATGGTAAAGATAAAGATTTCGGGTAACGAATCGATCCCAAAATAGCGAAAGATGTTTTTTGAAGGGAAGAAATGAAATATGCAAAATCATGGAAATATTGAGTAAAATATCTCTGCTGGAATTTGTACGGTGCGGTAATTTGAGATAATTCCCACGCTAAAGCCTGCGTCGAAAATGGGTGTAAGAAAAACAAACTTGATGAATGAATTTATGAGTGTTGAGAGTGCGATGGGCACGTGAAAAGACTCACAAGTTAGTTCACCCGCGCTTGAATATGTGATGTAAACCTGCGAAAAATGAAGTGTTCATAGCCAACAACAACGCAGGTAAAGCAGTCAACAAGTAGAAGTACTTATCTTCTCTCAGTTGGCAGTTCTGGCGATACATGTCCTTTCTTGGGGGAACAACGACTACGAAAAGACGGAGGTCGAAAGCGTCGACATAGACGCATCTTCGAATTCAAGGGCATTATTGCGGTCATGGGGAATATGGTAAACTTTCTATAATCCGGGTTCAGGACTAGTAATGAGTAAGATTGAAATCGTAACCGACAGCGTCGCCAGCATTCCTGAAACGCTAGCAGAATCACTAAATATTCACAGCGTCCCCTACTACATTCACCGGGGGAATAAGGTTCTTCGGGATCTAGTAACGGTGAAACATGAAGCATTCTACAAATGGCTGCCTCTG
>JBDLKB010000093.1:0-5469 GCA_039714055.1 Chloroflexota bacterium | reverse complement strand
ACTGGCCTGACCGGGTTGTCACCATGCAGACCAATTGGATCGGCAAGTCGGAAGGAGCAAGTGTTAGCTTTACCTCGGAAGAGGAAGATCTAATCGAGGTGTTCACCACTCGCCCGGACACCCTCTGGGGAGCCACCTTCATGGTTTTGGCTCCCGAGCATTCGCTGGTTGACAAACTCACTACCAGCGACCGAAAAGAAAAAGTGCAGAGTTATGTTGAGAGTGCGGCAAGGTTGAGTGACATCGACCGTATGGCGTTGGACAAAGAAAAGACCGGTGTCTTTACTGGGGCTTACGCTATCAATCCGGTGAATGGCGCACACATCCCTATCTGGATTGCCGACTATGTGCTCATGACCTACGGTAGCGGTGCCATCATGGCTGTTCCCGCACATGACGAACGCGATTTTGAGTTCGCCCTCAAGTTCGGTATGCCCATCATTCCTGTGATAGACCGCATCGATGACCGTGTCAAGAGCTTTGTCAGACCAGGAAGCTACAATCCGAATCTAATTGCAGGTCTGGATGGCACTGAGATCAAATATCAAGAACGTGATGGCGCTCTTTTCGTAGAGTTGAAATCAGCTCAAGTAGATACTTACTTGGCACTACTGAAGGAAAACTTGGAGACCAATGCCTGGACCGAATTGGTCGGAGCTAGTTGGCTGTATGTCTTTGCCCATGAAGAAGAAACTGAGATTGTACCCTTTGATTCGGTTGAAGCGGACAAGATAATCGTATCTCACTGCCGTGTGCTTGACCCCAGTACATCTGACTGTCGCACAGTTATGGAGTTGCTGCACAAGATCCCGTATTACCGTGATTTACTGTTTCATCATGAGTACGGAGATATGATCCACTCTGGTCCACTCACTGGAACATCTGGTAATTCAGCAGTGGATACCACCACAGAGTGGTTACAGCAGAGGTCTGTCGGTGAGGCTGCAGTGAATTACCGCTTGCACGATTGGGTCATAAGCAGGCAGCGTTATTGGGGGACACCGATTCCTATGGTTTATTGTCAAGAGTGCGGCACCGTACCGTTGCCCTATAGCGATCTACCGGTCGAACTTCCTGATGACGTTGAGTTCATGCCCAGTGGTGAAAGTCCGCTCAAGTTCCACGATGGCTTCCTGCACACCACTTGTCCTAAATGCGGTGGAGCAGCAACACGGGAAACTGACACTATGGATACGTTCATGTGTTCTTCCTGGTACCAATATGCATACCTATCACCATATTATCGAGCCGGTGAATCCATCACCAGCAATGACACTCCCGTAGATCCTCAAGAGCTAGCTTACTGGTCCCCGGTGGATCTCTACACCGGTGGAATCGAGCATGCCACCATGCATCTGATCTACACTCGTTTCTTCACCAAAACCATGAGAGATATGGGCTTGGTCGATTATGATGAACCCATGCTCAAACTGCGCAATCAAGGCATAGTGCTGGGTGAAGACCATGAGAAGATGTCCAAGAGTAGAGGGAACGTGGTCGCTCCAGATGAGCTGATTGACGCCTATGGAGCGGACACAGTCAGGTTGTATCTGATGTTCTTTGCTCGATTTGAACTTGGCGGACCTTGGGACAGCAAGGGAATCAAGGGACCGCGTCGATTCTTGGACGATGTATGGTCTATGGTGACCGATCCGGCTGATACAGTTGCCCAACCTGACGAGAAATCGGAGCAGCGCCTACAGCGCAAGGTGCACCAGACAGTGCGTCGAGTAACCGAGGACATAGAATCTTTCTCCTTCAATACCGCGGTGGCGGCAATGATGGAGTTGCGCAACACTATGCGGGAATTGAAAAAATCGCTTTACGGTTCTGCTGTTTGGACGGAAGCGATTGAAACCTTACTCTTGATCCTGGCGCCCTTTGCACCTCATATTACGGAAGAACTGTGGGGGCAACTCGGTAAACCCTACAGTGTGCACACACAGTCGTGGCCTCAATGGGATGCTGAAATTGCAGCTGAGCCTATGATTACCCTGGTGATCCAGATCAACGGCAAAGTACGCGACCGGATAGAGGTTCCAGCAGGTATTGATGAAGATGAGGCCAAGCAAAAGGCTTTGGAATCTCAGACTGTCGCTGGGTACCTGCAAGGTCGCGAGGTGCGACGTACCGTCTATGTACCAGGTAGATTGATTAACATCGTGATCTAGCTGCATGTAAAATCGTCTGTGCTCTGCCTGGCAAAGTAGAAAGCGTTGAGGAGAAGTCAGTGTGAAAGATTGGCGTGCAGTTGCCAAGGAAGCGGCTTACCAGGCAACCTTGGATGAGATAAGGGAGCGTTGGGGTCAGGAAACGCCTGCTTACAACTACCGTTGGGAACACGTACAGGCTGTAGCTCGCATTGCTGTGCCTCTCGCGAAAGCAGCGGGTGCTGACATAGATGTGGTTGAAGCTGCAGCTTGGCTCCACGATCTGTGTAAACGAGGACCAGACGACAATCATGGCACACTCGGTGCCGAAGCTGCCAGAAAGGTGTTGACGCAAACTGATTTTCCTCCAGCCAAAATTGAGCTGGTCACCGATGCCATCGCCAAACATGTCGGGCTCTACACCGACCATCCAGTCGAGCCACTTGAGGCCGCTGTCCTATGGGACGCCGATAAGCTCACCAAGGTGGGCTCCACGGCATTGCTTCAATTCACAGGTTACCAGATTGCACTGGGGGATGGAGCACTTGAGGACTGGATAGACAACTTGACCAATCAGTCGTGGCAAGACCTTACACTCCAGAGTTTCCACACCAGAGAAGCTAAAGAAGCAGGCGCCAAAAGACTACAAGCATACCGTGCCTTTTGCCAGCAGCTTATACTAGAGTTCAACGGGGATGATCTCGGCGAGATTGAGCCGAAATCTGGTTGACACGAGAACACTCCTCCCGTATACTGACAATAGAATCGCGATTTCCTCAATAGCGATTCTACGCCGGCCAACAGTTATTTCAGAAGGAGGGTGACACAATGACCGTGATGCCTGCCGACCGCCCCTGGTTGAAGCACTATGATCCCGGAGTTCCTGAAACGCTGGATTACCCCAAGATACCGCTCCATGGCTTTGTCGAGTCCAACGCAGAAAAGTACCCGGATAGCCCCGCCTTGATCTTTAAGGGGAACGTTATCAATTACAGAGACTTTAATGCGTTAACTGACAGCATGGCTGCTGGTCTTGCCGCTATGGGATTAGAAAAGGGGGATCGGGTAGCTATAGTGATGCCCAACTGTCCCCAATTCATTATCTCGTTCTTTGGCATTCTTAAAGCAGGCGGAGTGGTGGTTGGTACCAACTTCCTCTATACCGCGAAGGAGATAGCGTACCAACTAGCTGATGCCAAGGCCAAATTCTGTGTTACCACCAGCAACTTTTACCAGTTGGTCAAGAAAGCCCAACCGGATACAGACATGTCGCGGGTGATTGTCACTCACATCAAGGACTATATGCCTTCCATGATGCAGATGTTATTCCCAGTCCTGGCGTTGATCAAGACAGACTTGAAGCAACACCAGGTCAAGTTGCGGGACAACGACATCTGGTTCCTTGACCTAATTGATCAGTATCCGGCTTCCATGCGCCCGGATGTCGAGGTTGGTCCAGACGATGTGGCGATCTTTCAGTACTCCGGCGGCACCACCGGAGTGAGTAAAGCAGCAGTGAACACACACTTTGCCATGGTAGCCAATTCGCTTCAGATCAAATCCTGGATACCAGACGTCATGATAGCTGAGGAAGTTGTGCTTATGGCGATCCCGCTATTCCACGTGTACGGCATGGTGGCAGGAATGGCCTTTGGCATGGCTAGCGCTGCGTCCTTGGTGTTGACACCTAACCCAAGGGATGTAGATGATGTTCTCTCCAATATCACCAAACACAAGACAACAATATACCCCGGCGTACCTGCTCTGTACAACCTGATAAACATCCATCCCAAGGTTCTATCCGGTGAGGCGGATGTCACCAGCATTCGAGGCTGTATCAGCGGTTCAGCGCCCTTGATGAAAGAAACGAAAGAAACGTTCGAGCGCCTTACTGGTGCTAGCCTCCGTGAAGGCTACGGTTTGAGTGAAGCTCCCACTGCGTCCTGCTGCAATCCTATGTATGGCGAGAACCGAACTGGCTCCATTGGCTTGCCCCTCCCAGATGTTGAATGCAGGATAGTGAGCCTGGAAGACGGGGTTACCGATCTTCCGGCAAATGAAGAAGGTGAGCTAGCTCTACGAGCACCCAATGTCATGCGCGGCTATTGGGAGATGCCAACAGAAACTGCCAATGCGCTGCGAGATGGATGGCTCTTTACTGGTGACATTGCCAAGATGGATGAAGATGGTTATTTCTATATCGTTGATCGCAAGAAAGAACTAATGAAGCCGGGCGGCTTCCAGGTCTGGCCTCGTGAAGTGGAAGAGGTATTAGCAAGCCATCCCAAGATCCTTGAAGCCGGTGTTGCCGGTATTCCCCATCAAAGACGAGGAGAGACAGTCAAGGCATGGGTGGTACTCCATGAGGGCGAAACTGTGACAGTGGAAGAAATACGCGAATACTGTCGCGAACAGCTTGCTGGTTTCAAGGTGCCTTCTGACATTGAATTCATCGATGAGCTTCCCAAAACTACGGTAGGCAAAGTGCTTCGCCGTGTACTTCGGCAGCAGGAAATTGAGAAATTGGGATAATACGCTAACAGCGCAAGTCCTAGTGCCGCTGCGGCGTAGATATGCTCAAGTCTAAACGTATATTGATTATCAGTGATGACCTGGGGGCATCGCTGTTCCTGCGCACTTCACTGGAAGTTGCTTGGCCCGATGTCGAGGTCATGACTGTGCTGCAACATGCCGAAGCGATCGAGCTGGTGCGCAACTTTGGCGTTGATATCTTGCTGATTTCGGACAGCAAGGACTATGCTTCTCTGATCAGTGAGTTGCATCGTCTGACTCCCCGAACCCCAATCATGTTACTGACTCGCGATCAGGATCTGATCATATCCGCAGAATTGCGCGAAATGGGAATCACTGCAGTATTCTCATTCCCATATGCGGTAGACAAAATCGCAGAGGCGGCTCGAGACGCTCTAACCAGGTCTCAAGGTCGTATACTGGAAAGCGGCCAAATAGATCCCGAACTGAGCAACGACATCGCCAAAATACTCTCTGATCTGAAAGCTGCAATTGGTGTGGAACATGCATTGCTCTTGAACAAAGAAGGACAGGTACTATCACATAGCGGGACAGATGTTGCCAGCGTCAACGGGGAAATGCTGCAGTTGCTTGCCAGTATTCACGTAGCAGCGCAGACGGTGATGAGTTTCCAACCTCAATCATCCGACATGATGACAAATCAGGTTACTGGTGGTGGCGCAACCCTCCTGACCGTCAACCTGTCCCCCCGGCATATATTGGTCATGCAATCAGATTCCGAGATTGGAGATCTGTTGAGTGGATCAAAATATGAAGCAATCCGTGG
>JBDLKB010000092.1:0-5492 GCA_039714055.1 Chloroflexota bacterium | reverse complement strand
ACAACAAAGCGTTTCTGACCCTCAAGCACAAAGGTATTGCCTTCGCGGCGGGCTGTCGTCGTTGTCCCAAAAAAGTCGGATCCACCCCGAGGCTCAGTCAGCGCCTCAGCCACGGTCAGCTTGCCCTCCAGTATCGGGCGTAGCCAGCGTGCCTTTTGTTCGGGCGTGCCAAAGACGTGCAGTGCCTCGCCCACGATGCTGGGTAGGGAGTAAAGACAGGCCAGCGAGGTACCCAAGACACCCACCTCTTCCAGAGCGATGATCTCGTCGGCCCAACCCAGGCCGCGCCCGCCGTATTCGTGGGGGAAACGCAGACCCAGCAGGTTGCGCTGTGCTGCCTCTTCGACGTATTCGCGGGGAAAGCGCACCTGATCGGCATCCATATCCATAATAAGCTGACGGGGAACCCCCTTGACAAAGGCGCGAACCTCGTCGCGCAGCGCTTTCTGCTCTGGGGTCAGGATTGCATCGAACATATCCCAAAACCTCCTTTCTCCACCCGAGTGACGAGCAGCCTGATCGAAGAGCCGCTTGCCAGCAGCGGACTAGTACAAAGATCGTGGCGCAACTTTATTATAATCTAACTGCCAGGCAACATCAATTTGCGCGGCTGGTGCACTCTCGAAATATGCCCCCAAATTTACATATGTCCCCCACCCTGGACACTAAATGAGCATTATGACCTAGAAATCCGACTGCACAGTCCCGCGCTCTTTGACCAGATTCTTGGGCCTAAAGACAAGAACTATTACTACCGCGGCAAGTAGAACGGACTTTCAGGTTCCCCTTCTTCACGATAATGGCAACCGCGACTGATCTTATTGCGCCTTGCCGCACGCGCTACAGTCAAAGCTACCATAACACTGTTGCGCAGACCAATCAAGTCGTCTGACAACCGTGTCTTTCGATAGAATTCTTCAATTTCAAACCACAAGTGCCGAAGTTCACGCACTGCTCTTCTGAGGCGATACTCGCTGCGAATTAGCCCGACATAATGCCACATCAGGTTGCGGATGTTCTGCATGTCTCCTTGAATCAACTGGGGATCGGCATCGTAGATCAAACCTGATACATCCCATGGACAAATCCGATCCTCAGAAATAATGCTCCTGGTGACCTTGGATCTGATTTCCTCAGCTACACGAACGCCCCATACCACCCCCTCAAGCAATGAGGTGCTCGCCAATCGGTTTGCGCCATGGACGCCGGTGCAAGACACCTCGCCAATCGCGTACAGGCCCGGTACCGTCGTCCTTCCCCAAAGATCAGCTATCACTCCGCCACAAAAGTAATGGGCCGCAGGCACAACCGGTATCGGTTGACGAGTGATGTCAATGTTCTGCGAAAGGCACTGCCGGTAAATGGTCGGGAACCGAGTTTGGATATCCTCCGCCTTCATCTTCGAGGATATGTCCAACAACATAAATGGGTGATCATAGGCTAGCATCTGCCAATAGATAGCGCGAGCAACCACATCTCGAGGGGCAAGGTCCTTCCATTCAGGATCAACCTTATGCATGAACGGCTTCCCGTCAGGAGTCAATAACACCCCACCTTCACCCCTTACTGCCTCACTGATGAGAAACTTGGTGCCGCCTGCCATGTGTAATGCTGTCGGGTGAAATTGGATGTACTCCAGGTTTGCGACACGCACTCCCGCGCGATAAGCCATTGCCAGTCCATCACCGCGAGCACCGACAGGATTGGTAGTGTTGAGAAATATCTGTCCCAACCCGCCAGTAGCCAAAACAGTGTCCACAGCCAGTATTCGCACCACCTTGTGATCCTCGCGGTTGTATACATAGGCGCCATAACAAGTGATTGGCTCGTACACATCCGTGGGTTGGTTGGAGTGATGGGGAAAGGTTATGAGATCCACTGCAGTTTGTTGAGTGAGAACCTGTACATTTGGTTTACTAGCGAGCACATCTATTAAACCTTGCATGATCGCCCTGCCAGTGCTGTCTCCCACATGCAGTACACGGTTGGTTGAATGTGCCGCCTCAAGACCGAAAGAGAGATGACCAATCTTATCCCGGTCAAACTGCAAGGCAGTTTTCTCGACCAATACCTCGTTGACTACCGATGGACCTAGTTCCGCCAGCAAACGCACCGCTGGAATATAGTTCATGTCAACGCCGGCCCGCAGAATATCTTTCTCTAGCAACGCAGCAGAGTCATTCTCACCCCTGCCAACAATCCCCCCTTGGGCGTACTTTGAGCTTGATTCATCTGGTTGTTCAGCACGGGTAACAAGTGTGATCTGGCGTTGTGAATCTTCGGCCAACTTGAGCGCAGCGGTGGCTCCAGCAATACCGCTGCCTATAACTAGTACATCTGTACGTATGGTCATCCTATTGCAATCATTCTCTCTACAGCACGCGCTGCCTTTACTCGGATATCTTCCGGCACAGATATCTCGTACCGATTCATCTGCAAAGCTAACAAGGTGTCTTCCAAAGTGATCCCGTCCATATGTGGACATCGCACCCGGCACAATGGTAACACTTGTTTATCTGGATTCACCGCAGCAATATTGTCTGCCATTGCACATTCGGTCAACATAAGATAATGCTCCGCATTGCTTTCCTGCACATAATTGATCATAGCGGAAGTGCTGCCAGCAAAGTCAGAAGCATCAACTACCTCTGGGCTGCATTCTGGATGCGCTAGAACAACAACATCTGGGTATTCGGCGCGTACATTTACTACATCCTGCGTCGTAAATTGCTCGTGAACCTCGCAACGACCAGGCCACCCGATAAGAACATTGTCTAGTGTGGTATCGCTGCCAAGCGCTCTATCGTCCATTGTGGGAAATATAATGTGTCTGCCCGTTTCTTGCGCGACGTTCCGCGCCAGGTACTCATCGGGCAGGAAAATGATGGTCTCCGCATTGATGGACTCTACTACGGCAACCGCATTGCCAGACGTGCAGCAAATGTCCGTCTCTGCTTTAACATCTGCATAGGTATTTACATATGTGACTACCGGTACACCGGGGTACATCCTTTTTAGCTGCCTTACATCCTCCGCGGTAATGGATTCAGCCAAGGAGCACCCTGCCTTTTCCGCAGGTAGCAACACGGTTTTTTCCGGGTTAAGGATATTGGCTGTCTCAGCCATGAAACGCACCCCACAGAAAACGATCATGTCCCTATCAGTTTCGGCCGCCTTGCGGCTCAGTGCCAGCGAGTCGCCGGTGAAATCAGGGATGGAATAGAACAATGCCGGTTCCATATAGTTATGCCCAAGAATGACCGCATTCTTCTCTTCCTTGAGAGCAATGATCTTCTCTGCAATTCTTGCTTTGCGCTGAATCTCGTCATCAGGAACAAAGCTGTGTAGTTTGAGCTTCAATTTCTCATACATTGTCTCTAGAGCCACTTTCCATTTACCTTTTCGAACTATCCATCCGCATGCTAATATCAAGCACAGGCGCAGAATGAGTGAGTGCGCCGACGGATATATACTGTACCCCTGTTTCTGCTATGTCCCTCGCTGTTGACAGTGAGACATTCCCCGAAGCTTCCAACGGCACCAGTCCTGCTGTCAATTCGACCGCCTGGCGCATTTCTTCCAAACTCATATTGTCAAGCATGATCCTGTCAGGGTTGTGCTGCAAAGCTTCGGCGAGCTCTTCTAGGTTCTTTACCTCCACCTCAATGGAGTATAACTCCCCATACTCACGACGTGCCTGTTTGATTGCCTCAGTGATGCTCCCCGCTCCATCGATGTGATTGTCCTTGATCAGGACCATGTCATAGAGCCCCGCCCGATGATTAGTGCCACCGCCCATTCGCACCGCGTATTTATCTAGCAAACGAAAGCCGGGCATTGTTTTCCGTGTGTCGAGAATAGTGGCGTCTGTCCCTGATATGGCATCCACATACTGCCTGGTTATGGTTGCCACACCCGACGTTCTGCCGAGAAAGTTGATCGCGGTTCGTTCTGCTGTGAGCAACGACCTGGCATCGCCTTCTACCTCTATCAAGAGATCTCCGGGCTCCACCCTTATTCCATCTTGACACAAAGCAGTGAATTCCGTTCGTGGATCCACCAGATGGAACACAGTTTCAGCTATGGCAAGCCCCGCAATGACTCCCACTGCTTTGGTTCTGATCACGCCCTTCAGCATAGTGGTGTCAGCTAGAGTCGCGCTGCTGGTTATATCTCCATCACGCAACTGATTTGTTGGTATATCACTATCTGCTGGTGACCTGAGGTCTTCTTGCAGTGCTAACCAAAGAATGCGCAGCGTATCTCTGCTTCGAAGCTCGTTAGGAAGTAAGGCGAGTGCGGAGAGATCTCTGTCATCAGGAATGAGAAAGGATGCGTTCATGTTGTATATATATTTGCTTCCGTCTTGACTAGGCAATCCCAGCAATTAAAGTCATCAGCACATGGCTGACAAAGTGTGGAACTTACACTATGCTACATGATATCAGCTTGTGAGAAAAGTAGACAGAGCTGGAGCAGGTACCTCTTGTCCATCACGATCGCGTTGACGCCTGTTCCACCCCCCGCATCCAGAAGCCTGCAAGTCTGCTTGATGTAGCGTTTAATGAACTCCTTTGGAATTTCTGTCCGGAGCGAGTGCATCTTCTCCGCCTGGTCCTCGATGAAGGCGTTCTCTGACCAAACTCTTTGCCCCAAAGACAAGTGCTATGACCACTGCAGCAAGGATATAAACCAGATACAGGTGCCAGATTGACTGGCAGCAACCGGTGATGTAAGGTGCAGTGTTGCCCATGGCGTGGAACAGCACCGCCGCTAGAACACTTCCTTTGGTGTTGTTGAATATCCAGGTCCTGAACACACTCGATATGGCGAACCATACCATCAGCCCGGGAATGGACTCCTCATGCCGGTTCTGCCCTTCCATGAACAACAAAGGATAGTGCCAGACCCCTTCAATTGCACCCAGGATAATGGCTGCAGTCAAAGCATTCCATTTCGATTGCAGCCGTGGCAGGGCATATCCCCGCCAGCCAAATTCCTCACTCAGACCTCCATTGATGATCGAGGCGATGAATGGAGGAATCGCCAGCCAGGGTTCATTAGGATAGTACAGCAAAGGTGTATCGCCACCATACAGGCGACCAATGAGATTCGCAAGCAGTCGAATAAGGGGAAAGAAGAACAGGATCACCACCAGCCACTTAACGTTCAACTTGAGGTTCCAAAACCGCTTCCACAGTTTCTTCACCCCCTGCCTGCCCTCGGTAAAGGCAGTCAGCAGAAAAGCCGCCAGGGTCGGTCCATAGGGCATGAATAGAATTAACAACATGATGGGACCGGCAGTGGCAAGATCGACGTCAGGTGTGCCTATCCCCACCGGCATCTCCAGCGTTCCCGAGATGAACAGGTACCACCATAACCAACTCCAGGCAAAAGCTATGACAGAGAACCAGACAAGATTCCGCAGCTCTAACCCTTTGGCTTTATATCCAGGCAGGTGATCATTCATGTGCATCCTCCATGGCTTGATT
>JBDLKB010000091.1:0-5524 GCA_039714055.1 Chloroflexota bacterium | reverse complement strand
GCATATGGTGATAAAGCCGTTGGGAATCATTCCCGCACCTTCCATCACGTACAGTTCTGTCTGAGCAGGACTGTGATGCATTGCATAGTAGGTGACCATAGCATCAGCAGGATCACGCTTCTCAAGCAACTGTTTGATCAACCGTCGATTGTGGAATAGTTCAGCCTTTTCCATAATCGACTCTACTCACTGTAGATAACAGCCGCAACGGATTTGTCTGACCACATTCTAAACCCGTGAGGAACCCAAATACGATGTCCAACATGAAGCGGAGGTAGATAGTCTTGAGCAAACCAGCCGGTATTCAGCGTTTCTGCTGCATGACTGGCGTTGGCAGTCACCTGCTCAATGGGCTCACACAGAAAGCTCAAATGATAAACATGGTTGCCAGTTCTGGTTTCAACCAGGCGTGAATCGTAGATGCCTATCAGTTGTGTGGGCTTGATCAGCCAACCTGTCTCTTCCAAACACTCGCGGGTTACACCCTCGGTCGGTGTCTCCCCCACGTTGAATGCGCCGCCTGGAGTTGCCCACAGTCCACTATCTGAACGCTGCATCAACAGCATTTCACCCTGCTCGTTTATCACGTGAGCGTCTCCCATTACCAATGGGGTGTAGTGACCAAATAGGGAAGTCAGTTGTTCTTGCGATTCATGCACTGTGAGATCTGAGGACGCTGCGATCATTTCAGCCGCGATCTGGCGTATGCGTTCATAGTTCTCTTGATCATAACTACTCTTTACAAATATCAATCCGTTATTGCAAAGCGCCCGCAATTCATCAGCCCAAAGAAGAAGCTGTTGTTCTCTATTCATGTCTTCAGTGTATCCAAGCGCTTAGGAATCGCAAGATGAATATCAATCATCGAGAACACACGAGGAGGTTTCGTGCAACCGTTTCCAACAACAAGATGAGATCTCTTGTCTGCTGAATTCGAGATTCAATCCTCTACCGGGAATGCTCCCATAATGCGATCAAGGTGAAAAGTGCGTTGGGATTGCCTGGTGTGGCAATATGCGATCAAGTACTCTTCGCCGTAATGCCGGGCTGTATACAATGGGTCAACCACCCGTTCCGTGATAGTGCCTTCAGCATCGCAGTATCGGATACCGATCCGCGAACGCGAGTTGATAGCGCTGCCAAGCGGATCAGGTAGAAAACTTTCATTTGGGGGTGGGACAACAATCCTTCCTCCCTGAGCATGAATGATGTCGCCAACAGTTGCCAGTCCCCGTTGAGAAAGTTCACGCATCATCGCATTGAAAACCTGTGCCGTTATCCACACGTCATTCATTGCGCGATGGGCTCTTCCGATTCGCACACCCAACACCGAAGCAACGTCCGATAACCGATTTCTGTGAAAGTGAAAACAATTTCGCGCAAGATCAAGGGTGCAAACGCACTGGTTCTCCAGTGCTGGTCGCTTGGTCATACTCCATTCGATCGATAGAAACTCGGCATCAAATCGAGCGTTGTGCGCTACGATCAATGCTCCTTCCAGCACTGTTTCGATCTCATGAGCTAGTTGTTTAAAGACAGGCTTGTCTGCCACATCGTGATCATAGATATGGTTAATGCTTGATGCCCTTTCAGGAATTGGTCGCCCTGGGTTTACGAGAGAATTTACCTGACCAGTTTCTTTCCCGCCCTCAAGTCGCAAGATGCCGATTTCTATCACCCGATCGCCCAATCCTGGATGGAGACCGGTGGTCTCCGTATCGAGTACGGCTAATGGAACCTGATTGATTGGAGTATTCTCAAAATCGCTGTATGACATCGCTCACAGTCTCTCGTCGATCTGTGATTGTACCCTATTATGCCATTTGCGAGTCAGAAATATCGATTCCCGCAGTATCACCATTGACTTGAAGCAGCTTGATAGTTAGAATTCCTACCCTCGCATGCTCGCAAGCCGGAGGAATGTGGTCCTGTTCTCTACTCTTGTGGAAAAGAGGTTGTTTGGTATAATCCGGCAGCGACTCATGTAGGCGAGTAGCTCAATTGGCAGAGCAACGGTCTCCAAAACCGTAGGTTGTGGGTTCAACTCCTGCCTCGCCTGCCAGCATCATATATGCTTTGATCGCAAGACACCGTCCAAGTGGCGGTGTCTTGAGTGTAGAGCGAACTTTTGCTCAATCGCGGAGAATAAAGTGGCAAAAAAAGCACAGGAAAAGAATGGAATACGAGAATGGGGCATTGTGCGCTATTTACGTGATACGCGTGCAGAACTTAAGAAAGTTACCTGGCCCACTCGGGAAGAAGCACTCAACCTGACCTACATCGTGCTGGGTGTTACCGTGGCGTTCGCCATATTCTTGGGGCTAATTGACTGGGTTCTCACCGAGTTGTTCAGTAGATTTGTATTTTCATAGGCTATTAAAATGCTCGAGGAGAACAAAGACCTAGAAAAGAATCCATTCCTGCCCACTGAAGAGGAACAGGGCGAACACATCATCATCTTGCCGGAAGGCGAGGAGTTGATAGTGCCGGTTGCCCCTGCAGCAGAAGCTGAACCCGAGGAGCAACCCGAGGAACAGCCCGAAACTGAAGATGAAATCGAGCTCACTCCCGAGTCTGAACCTGAACCGGGCGTGCCAGAGATCGAGCAAACTGATGAGGAGCCTGAAGAAGACGACGACCGCAATTGGTTCGTTATTCACTGCTACTCCGGCTATGAGAACAAGGTGAGTCATAACCTCGAACAACGTATCGAAACCATGGGCATGCAGGACATGATCTTTGATGTGGTCGTGCCCACGGAAGAGGAGATAGAAGTTAAGGAAGGCAAGCGTCGCACGGTAGAGCGCAGGGTGTTCCCTGGCTATATTCTAGTGCAGATGATCTTGACCGAGGATTCTTGGTACGTTGTGCGCAACACGCCTGGTGTTACCGGTTTTGTTGGAATGGGAAATGAACCCACACCTCTGCGTACTGACGAAGTGAATGCCATCATGAAGCGCATGGAGGCAGATGCACCGCGGGTTAAGGTGACATACAAGATCGGTCAGAAAGTTCGTGTCACTGATGGTCCATTCGCCGACTTTATGGGTACAGTAAACGAGATTGACATGGATCGAGCCAAAGTACGGGTGTTCGTTTCATTCTTTGGACGCGAAACCCCAGTAGAGCTTGATTTCCTGCAAGTAGAAAAGATGTAGTGCTTGCGCATAGCGCAAGTTGAGTGGGAGGGTGCAATACCCGCCAATACCACAGAGGAGAAATAACATGGCAAAGAAAGTTAAAGCAATCGTAAAACTTCAGATTCCTGCCGGAAAGGCAAACCCAGCGCCACCCATTGGCCCTGCCTTGGCGCAGCACGGGCTGAATCTGATGCAGTTCTGCAAGGAATACAACGCAAAGACATCAACTCGAGTCGGTGACATCATTCCCGCAGAGATAACAATTTATCAGGACAATTCCTTCACTTTTGTATTAAAAACTCCCCCTGCTCCGGATTTGTTGCGTAAAGCAGCCGGCGTAGAAAAGGGATCATCTGTACCTAATGTTGACAAGGTCGGTTCCATCACTCGTGCGCAGCTCAAAGAGATTGCCGAAATAAAGATGAAGGATCTCAACGCGATCGATATTGAAGGCGCAATGCTTCAAGTTGCAGGTACCGCCCGCAGCATGGGAATCGAGATAAAGGACTAGTAATAGTGGGAGGGCACAAGCCCGCTTGTACCACCAGGAGTAAGAAATGCCGAAACATGGAAAGAAATTTAACGACGCGCTAGAGCGCGTTGATCGCAACAATCATTACCAGGTAATAGAAGCCATCGATCTGGCAAAGGAGATCGCACCTGCCAAGTTCGATGAAACTGTTGAAGTGCATCTTCGACTTGGTGTGGATCCACGCCATGCTGATCAACAAGTTCGTTCAGTTGTGGTGCTTCCCAACGGCTTGGGCAAGACCGTTCGCGTTTTGGTCTTTGCTGAAGGTGATGACGCCCGGTTGGCAGACCAAGCTGGTGCTGATTACATCGCTGATGATGAAATTGTTAAAAAGATTCAGGGCGGTTGGTTTGAATTCGACGTCGCCATGGCTGTTCCATCTATGATG
This sequence comes from Chloroflexota bacterium, assembly GCA_039714055.1. Lineage (GTDB taxonomy): Bacteria > Chloroflexota > Anaerolineae > Promineifilales > UBA4811 > JBDLKB01. Next base: position 1,464 of record JBDLKB010000091.1, on the reverse strand, counting down.
GGTAAAGTTGGTCGTTTGGGTCGTGTGCTTGGTCCGCGTGGGCTTATGCCTAACCCCAAGGCTGGCACTGTGGCGCAGGGTCACGATCTTCCGCGATTGATTGAAGAAGCAAAGGCTGGTCGTGTTGAATTCCGCGTTGACAAGACCGCCAATCTGCATATTCCAATTGGAAAGATTAGTTTCGAGGCGGACAAACTGCTCGAGAATCTTGCTGCTGTGATCGAAGCGGTCAAAAAAGCACGCCCAAGCGCAACCAAGGGTGCATATATTCGTCGCGCTACACTTACGACTACTATGGGACCTGGTATCCGTATGGATACTGCTGATCTCATCGCGATGGAGGTAGAGTTCTAGATATAGAAGGATCAATTGATCTGCATCTGCCCTAGACAGTAGGTGCGCAGATCTCATCGTGTAATGAGATCGCGCTTAATCATACCTGCCGAGGTGGACATCGCTTTTTGTAGTTTTGCGAGTCTTTTCCTCGGTTGGTGAGGAAAAGACTTTTTTATTGAGGAGGTGAAAGAAGGTTGGCTATTTCAAAGGAACGAAAAACTGAGTTGCTCACTCAATACGGGGAAGCAATTCAAAATAGCCGTGCGATGCTGATCGCCGATTACCGTGGTTTGAGCACTACTGAACTTGGTGATCTGCGACGATCTGTTCGCGAGGCTGAAGGTGGACTCAACGTGGTCAAGTTGACTTTGTTCAAACTTGCGCTTGAGAAAGCCGGTATCGATGCACCTGATGATCTGTTCGCAGGTCCAGTTGCTGTGGGTTTCTGTTACCAAGAGATTCCTGCCATGGCAAAAGCGCTGAACAAGTTCTCCGAAGATCAGGAGGCGCTGGAGATCAAGGGTGGAATCATGGGAGACAAACTTCTCAGCATTGCCGACATCAATGCCCTGGCAGAACTGCCGCCACTCGATGTCATTCGAGGACAGCTATTGGGTATTATCGGTGGACCAGCACGAAACTTGGCATCAACTGTTGCCAGTGGCGTGCGTCAGGTAGTCAATGTGTTTAACGCATACTCTGATCAGAGTGAATCTGTTGCAGCATAGAGACAGGCGACAGATTATCTATTGTTAGAAATGAGCGGGTCAGCCCCGCATATCAGTATTTACTGGAGGAATATCTAAAATGGCAGATCTAGCCAAAATCGTTGAGCAGCTTTCAGAATTAACCCTTCTCGAGGCTGCAGAACTTACCAAAATGTTGGAAGAAAAGTGGGGCGTAAGCGCTGCCGCACCAATGGCAATGGTTGCCGCTGGTCCAGCTGCTGGTGCCGCCGCTGAAGAGGCTGAAGAAGAAAAGACAGAGTTCAACGCTGTCTTGACCGACATTGGCCCCAAGAAGATCCAGGTCATCAAGGCAGTACGTGCCGTGACCGCTTTGGGTCTGCGCGAAGCCAAGGAAGCAGTGGAATCCGCTGCTGCAGGCGAAAGCATTATCCTGGAAGGC
>JBDLKB010000090.1:0-5591 GCA_039714055.1 Chloroflexota bacterium | reverse complement strand
GCGATTGCTAGGTCACTCGCACACGGAAACGGCCGAGAGCGATCTCTCGGCGACAACTCAGGCGGATTATACAGACGGCACAACTCTTTGTCAATCAGCAGGCAGTTGGGTCAAGTGATCGTGTCATAGAGATCGTTCACATGATTTCGAGGTTATGATGTTGATTCTGGATTAAGATGAGTCGATTCTAGGTATGTTTGGAGTCAGAATCATTATAAGCCACTGTGCTTGTGCTGGGGTGGTCCAAATTCTTATCCAATGCCTAACATCATTAACCGAGTAGGATATCCACACATTCTGGCTGGCTTGCCAACGGGCAGTCATCAAGGGCCAGAAGGAGAGCAATCCTATCAACCCAGATACCCAGTACCATGCCTGCCCATTTCTAGTTACTAGAGCTGAGATAATCCCAAGCAGCATAACTATCTCGATCACCAGCCAAATAAGGACAATCCACTCTGGCGGTCGCTTGAGCTGACCAGATGATACTGATTCGATTGTTGACAGTTTTATACTCTGCTTGCTTCGAACACCTGGGATTGGGAGCATCAGGTGCAATACATCCTCATCCAAATCAATCTTTACAGCAAAGGATGGCAACTGCACCATGACAGCGGTCAGGGATAACGCAAAGGCTGCAATAGCTAGGTGTGATCCTATTTGATTCTCGGGTTGGCTCAATGCGGTAAGCCAAGTGATCAATGCGAGCGCGAAGGGGATCACACCAGACCAGCGGATAATTCTACTTGTTTTCGTGGTCTGCGTAGCTGTCATCCAGCTAACCGCCAAGCTATTGTGTTCATCAAGCTTAGTTGGTTTTGCGCTCATGGTGAGTCGCATTATACTCAAGGAGACAAATGATGTCACTGCGAATTTGCTGCAAATACAAAGGAGGGCAAGATGAGTTTCATGGTCACATGGTTAGGTCACAATGCCTTCAAACTCGATATCGATGGCTATTCGGTGCTTTTGGACCCGTTTATCACGGGTAATCCAACAGCTGCCGCAGACGCACAGAGTATTCATGCAGACTATATAGTAGTTTCGCACGGCCACGGAGACCATGTGGGTGACACTTTCTCGATCGCCGAAAGGACGGGAGCTACCGTCATTAGCAACTTTGAGATAGTGAATTGGTTCAGCAATCAAGGTCTTACCAGCGTTCATCCTCAACACATAGGTGGCGGTTTTAATTATCCGTTTGGATATCTGAAACTGACTATAGCCCAACATGGCTCTGCTCTCCCTGATGGAAGCTATGGTGGCAATCCTGCAGGTGTAATCATCCGTTCCAATGAAGGCAAGATAGCCTATTTTGCGTGCGACACGGGACTATTCGCCAGTATGAAACTATATGGAGAGGAAGGTCTTGACCTTGCGGTTCTTCCCATCGGGGACAACTTTACTATGGGGCCCGACGATGCGATACGCGCCGTGGAGTTGTTACAGCCTCAGCTAGCTGTTCCGGTGCATTACAATACCTTTGACATCATCGAGCAAGACCCGCACCAATGGGCACAAAGGGTTGAAGCGCGAACAGCCACCAAGGTGGTGGTTATGAATCCGGGGGAATCAATAACGTTGTGACCCAACCAGGTTGCTATTCTAGTAAGCTGACTGCTAGCTGTGCATAGCAAGCAACAGCCTGGTGAACATCCGGCAGGTGAACGTGCTCATCTGGACTATGAGCCAATTCGGGTCTCCCTGGCCCAAAGCCGATGGTGGGGATGTGTGCATGGCCCATGGTGTACACTCCGTCGGTTGAAAAGTCCCACCGGTCAAGTTCTGGTTTGTGTTTCATCACCTTTTGTAATGATTGAATCGCTTTTGTCACCAGGGGATGCGATTCTGGCAATGCCCAAGCAGGAAATACATCACGTTGATGGAAGCCGTAGCCGGTATAGCTTGTTCCAACATAGTCGGTAATATCAACTGTGGCTGGAATTCCTTCCCTCATGATGACAGCCTGTATTTCCGCTAACGCACGTTCCTCTGTTTCACCCAATGTAAGACGCCGGTCAATGTAGAAACTACACCTGTCTGGTACTGCGTTTCGGCTGGGTGCTTCGCTTTCAATCTGAGTTATGGCAATGGTTCCAGGTCCAAGAAAGCGGTCATGGGCTAGGTTGCCGCTTAACAGCTCAATGCCAAATACTAGGCGCATTGCACCAAAGATAGCATTTGTGCCATCATGCGGTCGTGCGGCATGACTCGATCTACCTCGCGTTGTCACGCGCATTTCGACTCGCCCCCGCTGACCGCGGCATATTTTCATATGCGACGGCTCACCAAGGAGAACCCAATCGGGCTTGATTCCCTGCTCTTCAACGATATGACGCATTGCTGCGCCTTCACACGGTTCTTCTTGCACTACAAAAGCCAGGATGAGTTTTCCCGGCAATATGGTTTGGTTCTCGTTGAGCTTTTTAGCGGCAAAGACCATAGCCGCAATAGACGATTTCATATCGCAAGCGCCCAAGCCGTATAGAGAATCACCAACAACCGTCCCCGCCCAGGGGTCATATGACCAGCCACTGGCATCGGTCACATCCACCGTGTCCATGTGGCCGTTCATGAGCAGCGTAGGACCTGAATCGCGACCCAGAATGGCAATCACGTTGCCCATGGGGTCAATTCGAACTCGCTCTAATCCAAATGCTTCCAGTTGTGAGACAAGTAGATCGGCGATCTCCTTTTCTTTTCCCGATAGGCTCCGAGTTTGCACCAAAAGACTGAGAAACTCGTTCAACTGTGATTGTTCCTGGGTAGACAGATGATACATAGGCCCTAATATGCTCCACGTGCGAATAGTATGGAAGGTATGGTACGAAGAATGATATGCAAGTCTAGCCACAGACTCCAGTTCTCAATGTAATAGATGTCTAGCAAACACATCTCGTCAAAAGTGAGATCACTACGACCGCTCACTTGCCACAATCCTGTGAGACCTGGCTTGACATCAAGGCGTTTTCTCTGCCAGTCAACATACTCTTCAACCTCAGAAGCTAGAGGAGGTCTTGGCCCCACTAAACTCATCTCACCGCGAAGTACGTTTATGAATTGCGGCAGCTCGTCCAAGCTGGTACGACGAATGATGCGGCCCACGCTTGTCAGTCGTGGATCATCCTTGATCTTGAAGATAGGTCCATCTACTTCATTGATGTCGCGCAGTTCTGAGAGTTCCTTCTCCGCCCCAAGCCTCATGGAACGAAATTTGAGAACCTGAAACGGGTTGGCATCTTGCCCCAGCCGTTCCTGGCGAAATACAACTGGACCCTTGCTTTCAATGCGAATAGCGATTGCTACCAGCAACATGATGGGTGATGCCAGTGTTAGACTAACAATAGCACTCACAATATCGGTGGTACGCTTGAGTAACCGGGGCCAACGACCAAGTGCCTGCCGGGCAAAACCCATGAGTGGAATTCCCCCGAGGTTGTCTACATCTACACGTTGAAGACTGAGCTGGAAAAAGTCAGGAACAATGCGACCTCGCGCTCCACGTGCCCGACACTGTTGCAGAATGCGTTGGATGCGCCGTCGCTGGCTTGAAGGTAGGGTTATGATGACTTCGTTTATCTGATGTTCCTCAAGGATCTCAGGTATACGATCGAGTGTGCCCAAATTGGGGAACCGTCCAAGCGGCTCCTGCTCCTCCCCTGTATCTGGAAGCACATATCCGACTACCCGATACCCCAAATCAGGAAGCGCTACCAATGTTCGCAACACGGCACGAGCAACTTCTCCTCCACCTACGATGAGTGTGCGATCAACACCTACCCCGCGTCTTCGTTGGGCGCTGCGTAATGAACGGAAGGTCAGTCGACTGATGCTGAGCAAAACAACTGTGAGCACACTGACATATAGAAGCAACAGACGCGAAAATGCCAATGGACGGAAACCAAATATGACCACCAGGACAATCGCCATGCTGGTGGTGGTCCCGTTAATTATGGTATAGACCTCATCAAGAAAAGAAGCGCCGCGCCGCAATCTCCAAGCACCCTCAAGTCGTAGAATGAGAATAAGCACCAGGTTATAACCAAGCTGCAGCCCCCAGTACGCGCTGTAGGGAACATAGTTGACCGGATCCACTGTGCGGAACAATTCGAGTTCGTATCGCAAGTAGTAACTAGCAGCAAATGCTAGATTGATCAGCACTACGTCTGAGATAAACAGAGCCCAGCGTGCTATAGCTAATTTTCGCTGCCGCTCATTCATCTCGTTCCCCCAGAGCTCGCAGGTATGCGCTTACGTGGACTTGTGCCGTATTCATCCAGGTGAACTTGTGTGTGTGATTCGTTCGCATTTCTTTTACTTTGGGGTCGTTGTTATTCTGTTGCAGTGAATTATGCATCGCGTAGGCAATATCATCAACATTTGTTGGGTCAAACAGTGTTGCCGTACCATCTCTACCTGCTGCCTCGGGAATCGATGAAGACCGGGAGGCAACCACAGGTGTACCACAAGCCAAGGCTTCGACCACGGGCATTCCGAAACCCTCATACAGCGATGGAAAGGCGAACAGCTCAGCTGCATTGTACAACTTGACCATTTCCTCTGTTGGTATGAATCCCAGCAGGTGAATTCGGTGCTGCAAGCCCAGTTCTGTAATCGAGGACATTATTCTGTCGAAATACCAGCCTTTGGCGCCGACAAGTATCAGGTGAATGTCGTTGTCAAGTTTATTAAAGGCTTGGATCAACCGTATCAGGTTCTTTCGTGGTTGCAAAGTCCCCACATGCAGAATGAATCTCTCAGGCAGATTCTGACTTGTTCGGAATTGCTGCACTTTTTCTATTGGCAAGATCCTGAATTCTGGATCTACCCCGGGGTATGCGATCTCAATCTTTTCCACTGGCACATTCCAGATATTGGCAATCTCATCCCTGCTATGCTCAGAAATAGTAATCACCCGTCGTGCTCGTTGTGCTGACAGGCGTCCCAGAACACTCAAATAATACTTTCGGGTCTGCGGAAGCGCTTCTGGAAATCGAATAAAACTGAGGTCGTAGACTGTCACCACCGATGGTCGACGACTCAACAATGGGCTGACAAATGCGGTGCTGTGTATGAGATCAACGGATTTGAGCGGTAGAGCTAATTGCTCCCAAAGAATGCGAGCTATGGGACTTGCCGTGCTCCATGCAGGACTTGAGACTTTAAGCATGGGCTCGTATTCGATGGTTGAATCTGACGAATACACCGAATAGCGAATATCATGTTCAGAGCTAGCTGCGGGGAGATGCCGCAACGTTTCTGTTAGATAATTGTGAATTCCTGCCTGCCGGTAACCAGGTTGGTTTGAGAGAAGATGAGCAGAGAGTCCGACGTGATACTTGATCTCTGAGGTGTTCATTGACAAAGATTATACCAATAACAGGGTAAGAGCGACTGACCCAGTCGTCGATCATGCCAGCTTCAATCAGGGATTGATCCTATGATCAAGATTCAACAGTTGCTCGATCAAAATCAATTGGAACTAGCTGAAACCAAGTGTTGCCTGGTTTTAGAGGAAGGGTCACGCCTTGATCATCGACAAACGAAAGCATGCCATGACGCTCGCTGCGTCTCCATCTGCCTTCGTAAAG
>JBDLKB010000089.1:0-5603 GCA_039714055.1 Chloroflexota bacterium | reverse complement strand
GTCTCCTACTATGGCTGTTTGTTAACTCGTCCACCTGATATCACTGGGCATTCGAATCATGAATACCCCATGGACATGGATGTTGTTCTTGAGGCGATCGGGGCAGAATCACTAGATTGGGATGACAAAACCAGTTGTTGTGGCGGAAGTCTGGCGGTACCAGCCAAGGATGCTATGCTGGCTTTGAGCCAAGATATAGTCGAGGCAGCGCAAGATGCTGGAGCTGACGCGATCGTCGTTGCCTGCCCCTTGTGCCAGTCGAATTTGGATGGACGCCAGCTTCAAATGCCCCAGCTTGAGACTCGGACGCCTATACTTTACATAACACAACTTCTGGCGTTGGCATTCGATCTTCCGCTGCAAGCAGCTGCGTTGAACAAGAACATCATCGATCCCAGGCCAGTTCTGCGCGCCAAAGGTTTGCTCTAGAACAGTGCGCGTTCTCATTTTCTCTGATCTTCACGCCAACTGGGAAGCGCTGCTTTGGATGCAAAGAGCAGAGCCAGAACCAGATGCCATTCTGTTTCTTGGTGATGCCGTCGGATATGGACCCGATCCAGGACCCTGCATACAGTGGCTGCAAGCAAACGCGACTGCGGCAGTGCAGGGCAACCACGATTACGGCCTTGCCAACAACACATGTGGGGGCACCATGCTGGAATTGCACGACCTGGCAATTGCCACACTGGCATATGCCTGGAAAGTGGTCCCCGCAATCCACATCGATTACCTTCGGCAGCTTCCCCAGCAGGTCACGTTGGACCTGGACGGCGTTTCCTTTCATCTGGTACATGGCACTCCTGTCGAGCCGCTGTATGCCAAGCTAAATCTGCTCTTTACCAAACAGGACATTCTGCACAGAATCTTTGACTCAGTAGATGCGGATGTAGTCCTGATGGGCAACACTCATGTGCCTGCAATTCGCAAGATTGATGGCAAGCTTCTGGTCAATCCAGGAAGTCTAGGTCAACCGCGATATGGAGTACCCGATCCCACGTACGCAATCTGGGAGGATGGCGAGGTACAGATCAAACATCTACACATATCTCACAGAGAGACTGTAAAGAAACTCGGTCTGCTGCCCTTGGAGGTAAATACAATTCAGCAACTTCAACAGGTGCTGGAAACCGGGCAGTTAACCTTGCCGCCGGGAATGACTCTTGAGGAGATGAAACGGAAGCATGAAGCTGAACACGGTATCATTTGGGACAATTAGAAGAGTATTACAGGAGAAAGATTCATGCTAGTCAAAGATCTAATGACCGCTGATCCAACTAGTGTTTACCCTACCATATCTGTGGCGGAGGCGAGTGAGATCATGCGCCGTCAGAAGATACGACATCTGCCTGTGGTTGATACATCAGGCGCCCTGATTGGTCTGGTGACACGCTCCTCGTTAACAAAGGCTCTTCCTGGCACTGGTACTGGACTAACTCGTTTCGAATTTGATTATTTGACATCCTCTACCACTGTTGGCGAGATCATGATACTGGATCCGTTCACTACCTCAGAAAACACTCCGGTGGAGGAAGCCGCGAGAGTGATGAACGAAAACCGAATCAGTAGCCTGCTGGTCATGCAGGAAGGGGCTATGCGAGGGATCATCACTGATACTGATCTGTTCAGGGCACTGCTCGAACTCATGGGTGCGATACGTAGGGGAGTTCGTCTGACAGTTCATATACCGAATCGCACTGGCGAGTTAGCCAAGGTTACCGCTGCCATCGCCAAACTAGGTGGTTTCTTTTCCGCAGTTGGGGGCTGGTACGTTAAAGATAAGAAAGATACCTTTGGTGCAGTGTTGAGGATTGAAAACCTCTCTGAACAACAAGTACGTGAATCCATCGATCTGCTGCCAGACGCAGAAATCATCGATCTGCGTAGCTCAACTGCTGCATCTGTAGAAAGCGAAATAGATTCCAGTTAGCAGCCATAAATAAGGAGATGCATATGTCTAGTCCGACGTGGTTGGAAGGTGTATTCCCTGCGCTTGTTACTCCGTTCGAACGTGCTGATGAGAGTCTGGATGAGTCTGCCTTTCGTCATTTGATCCAGTTCTGTTTACCTGCATGTGATGGTTTGGTCACTGGTGGCACAACTGGCGAATTCCACACCTTGTCTCGCCAAGAACGCAAGCGGTTGGTCGAAATCGCGGTGGGAGAGGCAGAAGGCAAGCCGGTCATCGCTGGCTCTGGTGCTTCCGGCACTACTGAAGCCATCGACATTGCCATTGATGCGCAAGACGCTGGTGCATCTGCACTGCTTGTCGTAACTCCATATTTCCTCCATCCATCGGACAAAGGGGTTTACCAACACTATTCACAAATTGCGGCGCGGGTTGATCTACCCATCATTCTGTATAACATCCCGCAGGTAGTCGACCGCGTGCTTCCTCGACCTGTGGTCGAAGACCTGGCAGACATCGATAATGTGGTCGCTATCAAGGATTCGTCTGGCGACCTTACCTACACCATGGAGATACTCGAATTTGTCGGCGACAGAATCCAGGTGCTGATAGGCCACGATGAGGTGGTTCTACCTGCTTTGGCAGGAGGGGCAGCGGGAATGATCCTGGCAAGTGCTCAGATTTATCCCGAGGTCTGGCAAGCGGTCAAGCAGTTTGTAAACGAAGGCAACTTGACTGCGGCTAGAAACGCACAACGTCAGGTGCAGAAACTTTCGCGTATATTTTGTCGTCATGGCGGTGGAGTAGCTGTGAAAGCGGCACTCAACGCCATGGGAGTCCGCGTTGGCCGGCCCCGTGCTCCACTCAAGGCAGTTGGAGGCGCCCTGTCCCATGAGAATCGTGCCGAGATACGTCTCGAGCTTGAGAAAATCGGGAAAATTGAGCCAAAACCCAGTGATTTCGCTTACCCTTCTGGTGATCTAGCAGACCGATTCAGTGACTTGAATGTCGATGCGGAGATGATTGAATCTCACCTAATGAAAGTGGGAAGCGGACAGAGTGGGAAGGACATCAACCAGGTGCAGATCGACATCATTGCTGGTGCGAAATCAGGTCCCCTTGGTGATGCCTATGCTGTGCAGATGACCTATCCAATTCATGGACGAGAAGCGCTTGCTGCAATCCTTGAACCTGCTTTGACTATTCGACCTGCTACTCTTATTATGCCTTCTCTGCCGCAGCGGGACCTCAGACAAGCCAATATGATCTACGGTCCAGTCCAGCTTGCCATTTCCCGAGCAATTGCCAATGCATTGGCAGATGGCGAGATCACGCGAGATGATGTCGACAACCAGGTTATGATAGCCTCGGTCACAGTGCATCCCAAAGCTCTCGACAGGCACGATATCTACCTCTCGGCTCTGGATGCTGCCACGCAGGCACTACAAATGGTGACCAGTGCAGTTGTAGGTGACCTCAGAACACAGGAGGTGGCATAATGGGATACAAGACATCGTGGTTCAAAGGAATCTTCCCCGCTCTCGTCACACCATTTGACGCCAACAACCGCTTGGATGAAACCGCGTACCGTCGCTTGATTCAACATCTCCTTCCTGACGTGAATGGTCTGGTACCCAGCGGCACCACCGGTGAATTCTCATATCTGAGTGCGAAAGAACGTATCCGCACTATCGAAATCGCAGTCGAGGAAGCCGGAGATCGTGTCCCAGTTGCAGCTGGAACTGGAGCAACCTCTACTAAGGAAGCTATTGAACTGACAGAAGCTGCTAAATCTGTTGGTGCATCAGCGGCATTGGTTGTAGCACCCTACTACCTTAAACCAAACTTTAACGAGGTATATGATCATTTCAGAGCTTTGGACAAGATTGGACTACCTCTTATTCTTTACAACCTCCCCCAGTGCGCTGGAACCCATTTCCGTTGGTGGACCGCTGAAGGTATGCTACTCGACCTGGAGAATGTGATTGGCATCAAAGATACGTCAGGTGACATGGCTTTCTTTGCTGCCCTCATGGAAAAAGTGCGCGATAAGGTGAGCATCTTTGTCGGGCATGACGAGGTTGCTTTAGCTGCCTTCTCCATGGGAGCTGATGGCGCCATATTGGCTAGCGCTAATCTTATCCCGGACGTATGGCAGAGGATCATTTCTGCGGTTCAAAGTAACGACCTCGAGTCAGCCCGTGAGGACCAGCAGTTGATCCAAAAACTGGTACGAATTGTCACCCGTACCGCTGGTCCGCAAGCAGTCAAACAAGGTCTTACTGCAATGGGACTTCCCATGGGCGACGCTCGATATCCCATCATGCCCGGTGGAGGCTTCAAGCGGGAGGATTTTGAGGAACTTCGCTTGCAGCTCGAGACAACTGGAGTTGACAAGATACACAAGCGAGAGATTACATACTCAATCAATGGCGTCGATTACCCTACACTCACCTTTGCCCTGCCTGACACCCCTCGTGAAATTGCCGGGTGGGACCTTAGGGTAGGTGAGGGCTTTGCGGGACCTCCATTTGAGGAATTGGCTCATGTCGATCTCTTGATTGGCAAGGTGAAAGGTCCCGTGGGGCGCGCCATAGATACATCTATGGCTGGCTGGGGAAGCGAACGCGGTTTGAGATTGATGCGTCAGCGACCTCAAGTGCTCCTGGTTCCCACCGTTACCTTACGTACCGCAAAGGCAAAGCGACTGTTCTACGATCATGCGGCGCGCGGTGTTGAGCATGCCATCGATCAATCAATTCAGGATGGTTTTCTGCCCGAAACGATCCTTGATGAGATAGCCATCATCGCTAATGTCTTTGTTCACCCCTCTGCCTCGATAGCCATGAGGGTATTCGGAAATAATGCCAAAGCAACGCGTCACGCCATTCGCAAAGCAATTGAAAACCGACCAAGTGTCTCCGAGATCGTAACCGAAAAGGACTCTGCTCGGCATCCATTCCGCTATTCGCCTTAAGCTTGATGTTTGTGATTTCTAGGGACTGACAAGTTCCTCTAGCTCACTGTAATCACTCAGGCTAGAGATCGCTAGTAGAAACTCGCGTAGCGAATCGCTTTTCTCGCGTAATTCAGTCACCGCGGGACCTACAGGATCGTCCCCTTGTTCTCCTGGTTCGTCCGCATACGCGCCGTGAAATGCGAAATAGGCTTGATTCAACTTGCGGATCCTGTACCCATTCTTGAGGAATAACTGTCTTTGCGTTTCCATATATTCCTCAGCTTCGCTGACATATCCTTTCTCTAACAGGTCGTCCACCTGAATGCGCGTTGTTCTCATCTCTTGGCGAAAATCGAATGCAGGCGGTTCGGTGACAACTTTGTTCTCGGCGTTGACATGTGCAGATGTCGGTTCTTCTTGACGCAATATTCTAGCTGCGGCGGGACCAACCTCGTTGCCGACTATGCTAGCTGTGGTCTCATTTATGGTACGCATTTCGTCATTTTTACGGTACCTCCAGCCTAGTGGGCGAAAGGCTAGCATATGGTGGGTCCACTCATGAGCAGTTGTGCTGACAACATTGTCTAATGAAGGGTTCTCCAGCAGCATTGCGGGAAACGCTGCCATTCCGCCAATGTCAGAAACTAGTGCCGATTTATCCAGTGATTCCAGAATCTTGTTTTCAATCTCGTCGCGTACAGTAGCCGTCAGTCCATGTTCTAGCGATATCTGTTTCTC
>JBDLKB010000088.1:0-5717 GCA_039714055.1 Chloroflexota bacterium | reverse complement strand
AACGATTCATTCCTGTTCTTTGTAGAAAACGCTCCAGCAAATCTGCATCTAGTACTGCTAAGTCGATCCGATCCTGCCTGGCCCCTGGCAAAGTTCCGTGCTCGCAATCAACTGGCAGAGATTCGGGCGCAGAACCTTCGTTTTACCGAAAGCGAAACCGACGCCTTTCTGAACAAAGTGATGCTCTTGGGGCTTTCGCCTGATCAAATTGCTGTTCTGAACCAGAGAACCGAAGGATGGATCGCAGGTTTGCAGATGGCTGCCATCTCGCTCAAATCCACCCCACAGCGCTCTGCGTTGGTGGACAGTTTTGGAGCATCGAATCGCTTTGTACTTGACTTTCTATTAGAAGAAGTACTAGAACAACAAAGCGAATCCATTCGCCAGTTCCTTTGTCAAACCTCGATTCTGGACCTGCTTACTCCACCGCTGTGTGACGCCATCACCCAACGAAACGATTCTCAGCAGGTGCTGGTAGACCTGGATCGAGCTAATCTGTTCCTCATCCCTTTGGATACCGAGCGCTTTCGCTACCGTTACCATCATCTCTTCCGAGACATGCTCAGACAGCGAATGCAGGTTGCGGACAAGGAACAAGTGCCGCTGCTTCATACCCGTGCCAGCGAGTGGTACGAACAAGCCGGGCTGATCCCTGAAGCAGTCACCCATGCCATGCAAGCAGAGAACAACGAACTGGTGGACAGACTGGTGTCAGGCAACGCACTGGCATTGATTAACAGCCGCCAGCTTGGAACCCTGGCTGATTGGATCATGACGATTCCTAGTGATATGTATCGTGCTCGCCCCTGGATATCGATTGCCTACGCTTGGGCACTGGCTTTTGCAGGGCGATTTGATGACGCCACACGCCACATTGAACAACTGGAAATCGATCTAGATCAGCCAATTGATGTCCCTGATGAAATTCGCCACGTCATCCAGGATGACAAGAATCATATACGGGCCTACATCGCTGCCCTTAATGCCTGGGCATTATCCTTCAGCGATGACATGGAATCTATAATAGAGGTTGCGCAGCAAGCTGTTGAGCAGCTGCCGAACAGCGACCTTAGATCACGGGCAATGACAGAAACCATGATGGGCGTTGGTTACCGTGGGCTAGGTCATTATGATAGGGCCAGAGAGCATTTTGCCCATGCGGTCCAAATTGCCAAGGAATCAGGCGATGTTCCGCTTACTGTGGACCTGATGTGGGAAAGCTGCCGCACCGATACAAACACCGGTAATCTGTCCTCTGTCATGGACTGCTGCAACCAAGCTTTGGCAATGGCAGCCGGATACAAGGCGAGAAGCGGTCGTCGTGTTCCTTCCACTGGTTATACATATGCTGAGATGAGCAAGGTACATCTTGCGCGGAACCAGATCGAAGAAGCTTATCAAGCAGCACATACCGCATATGACTTGTGCGAAAGATGGGGACAAGTGGATGCTCGATATATCGCCCACATGGCCTGGATCAACGCAAACCTCGCCAAGGGATTTGATGACAAAGCTTTTCAACTGATTGAATCACTCAAATCAATGGCGGATGAACTCGGTCCTTGGTACCGCGACACTGCCCAACAATTGGAACTCGAGACGAGACTTGAGACCGGAAACCTCAACCATGTTCAAGAGTGGGCTAGCCGAGAAGAGCTTGATCCTCAAGACGAGATAGAGTTATCAAACTCAAGACTGTACATGATCTATGCTGATCTCTTGTATCGCCAGGGCAACCTGCGTAGCGCTCGTCAGGTGATCTCCAACCTGGTGCCGCTTGTGGATCAACTTACATTGATGCGATCGAAACTGCGAATACTCATCCTGCAAGCGCTGCTCTATTGGGCAGAGTCGAATGAGATGGGAGCATTGGATATAGCAGCTACAGCCATAGAGATGGCACAAGAGGAAGATTACCTGCGCCCCTTTGTGTTAGCAGGTGAGCCGCTTCTCCCGCTTCTGCAGCGGTTCATCGAAGGTCAATTCACTGACTTTGTTCAAAAGGTAATCGCCGCAATTGATCAGTCGGTAGTTACCCCGCAAACCGCGATCATGGATGCCAATCTGGCACTTATCGAGCCCTTGAGCGATCGTGAATTGGAGGTACTGCAGTATTTGAACTCGAGTTTGAACACACGAGAGATCGCCAACGAACTGTATATCGCCGTCACCACCGTACGTTCGCATGTGAAATCGATATATGAAAAGCTGGGAGTGCACAGCCGTACCGACGCAGTAGCTCGGGCCCGTGAGCTCAAACTAATGCGATAACCTGTATCCTTAATTCCCCGTTGCCTCTTCTAGGCAGAGTAGTACATGATCCATCTTCTTGTTTCCTTCTTCACCCTGCGCCGCTTCTCCCCCGATGGTCGTCATGAGGCATTCTGCCTGCACAACCTCTCGGACCAAAGCCACACCTGCCAGCTGAAGCTGTTGCGTGGACTCTGGACAGACCTCATATCCGGTGATCGATTCGAACTGACCGCTGAATCCAGTCTCATCTTGAGACCATATCAGTGCCTCTGGTTGGCTCCGTAGGTCTGGTCAATACTGGCGCCGTTCCTGTTCTCCAAGCGGTCGGTGCTGGCTGTGTCTCGGTTCCGCAAGAACAATCATGATGCGGACTGCTATATTCTAGGTAGGATACAGCTGCGCTGTTATTACATCTCACTTGTCAATTTGGCACTATGTCCCAACACATATAACTTGACAAGTAGAATCAGATTGTACATACTATGTTAGCGCTAACGTGAGCGTTAACAGATACTCTTTCAGGAGACATATGGCTCAAAAGACAACCATGGCAGATGTAGCTCGCGAAGCTGGAGTGTCGCTCATGACAGTTTCCCGGGTGATCAACAACAAGGACGAGATCAGCGAAGACACTCGTCAGCGTGTCCAAAAAGTGATCACGAGATTGGGTTACCGCCCTAGCGGAATCGCCCGCAGTCTCGCTGGAAGACAAACATACACTATTGGCTTGATCGTACCCGATATTGCCAACCCATATTTCTCAGGGATAGCTCAAGGCGTTGCCACTATCACCAACGCGGAAAACTTTAGCGTCCTTCTCTGTGATTGCGATGAGGACCCTGATCTTGAGATCACCATGCTTGATGTGCTCGACGAGAAGCGTGTAGATGGAGTCATCGTTGCCGCGCCCCGCACCTCTTCCAAAGTTCTATTGCCTGCCTTGGCATACTATTCGAATATAGTGATCATCAACCGTTTGTTCGAAGAGAGCGATCACACACACGTTGGAGCTTTTGTATTGAGCGACAACGAACTTGGTGGTTACTTGATCACCCAGTGCTTGATCAGTCACAGACATTCCAGGATTGGATTCCTCGGTGGACCGAAAACATCATATGGTTTGGCGCGGCGAATGGAGGGTTACAAGAAAGCACTAGCCGAAGCTGGATTGGAGTTTGATCCCGAGATCATTCGCAATTGTGCGCCAACTGTTGAAGGCGGGAAAACCAATGTCAGCGAGCTCTTGTCGAGTCATCCTGACATTACTGCCCTGTTCTGCTTCAATGATCTGGTCGCCATTGGAGCGATTCAACAATGCCATCAGCTTGGTCTACGCATCCCAGATGATCTGGCTATCTTTGGCTATGACGATATCCCCATGGCCACCTGGATCACGCCATCTCTCTCAACCTGCCAGGTCAACTTCGAGCAAATAGGCAGAGAAGCGGCAAAACTATTGATCAACCGCATCAGTAACTGCGACGAAGAATGCGAGAACATAATCATGCAGCCCAAGCTGATCATCCGGGACAGCGCTCCCTAACTAGTAACAGGAGGTGAAGGCGAGGTGAAACATGGCTAGCGGCATAATGCGATCAGAACGCTATTTCAGTCCCAACCCAGAGCAGAAGAAACTGGCGCTGCAATTGTATGAATCAATTCAAGGGTTGCCCCTTATTTGCTCTCATGGGCACGTTAACCCCCGCATTTTCGCTGATCCTGACTATACCTTTGGCTCCCCCACTGAACTGCTAATAGTCCCAGACCACTACATCTTCCGCATGCTCTCCTCTCAGGGTATTAAGCTGGAAGACTTGGGGATTTCTCGCGTTGACGATGGAGATATTGAACGCGATAACCGTAAAATCTGGCAGCTCTTTGCTGAGAACTATTACCTTTTCAATGGCACCCCTACAGGCATCTGGTTGAGAGATGAATTGATCGATGTATTCGGGGTTATTGAAAAGCTAAATGGTGACAACGCCCAAGACATCTACGATCATATTAACACCAGACTCAAATCTCCAGAGTTCAACCCACGGGCGCTTTACGAGAAATTCAACATTGAGGTTCTATGTACCACTGATGCTGCCACCGACACACTCGAAAGCCACCAACAGATCCAAGATTCTGGTTGGAATGAGCGCATTCTTCCAACCTTTAGACCTGATGCACTAGTTAATACCAACACTCCAGGTTGGTTGCAGAATATGGATTTACTCAGTCAAGTTACTGGCTTGGAGATCAACAGCTACTCATCGTTTATATCGGCACTAGAGAACCGCCGGGCATTCTTCAAAGAAATGGGTGCCACAGCCACTGATCATGCAGCTCAGTCCGCTCTAACCCTAGAACTAACGCCCGCTGAAGCGGATGCAATCTTCCAGCGAGCTCTCCAGGATCAGGCTAGCGGAGAAGATGCAGCTCGTTTCACCGCCCATATGTTGGTTGAAATGGCACGCATGTCTGTCGAAGATGGATTGGTCATGCAGTTGCATGTTGGCTCCTACCGCAACCACAATCCTGCTATTGCTCAATCCTTTGGACCAGACATGGGGGCTGATATTCCAATCTCCTCTGAATTCACCCGCTCGCTCAGACCATTACTGGACCTTTTCGGCAATGACTCCCACTTGACCTTGATTCTCTTCACCCTTGACGAATCCACCTATGCTCGTGAATTAGCGCCGCTGGCAGGGCACTATCCTGCAATCAAACTCGGTCCACCCTGGTGGTTCCATGATTCTCTTCAAGGCATGCACCGCTACTTTGAGCAGGTGATGGAAACTGCCAGCATCTATAATACCGCGGGTTTTAACGACGATACCCGTGCTTTCCCCTCCATCCCTGCCCGTCATGACCTCTGGCGTCGCGCTGCCTGCGATTGGGTAGCTGGTCTGCTAGTACGCCACATCATCGATGAAGATGATGCTTATCTTATGGTACGCGCCTTGGCATATGACCTGGCAAAAGAGGCTTACAAACTCTAAAGGGATATAGATGCACATCTTTCAACAGTCCATCATACACCGAGAAAGCACAAAGTACTATCTGGCTCTTGATGAAACGACTCAAGAGAGATTCCTATGTGTTGAAGGAGATGCCTCTGCTTTCGAGGGAAAGAGTTTTGACGGGATTTGTAGGTGCCCCTTGACCCATAAGAATGCCGCTGCTTTACGGGATAGAATCCCTTGGTTGAATCCTCAGCCTCTGGGACTGTCCACCTCTTTTGGGTTTGGTGACCGTTTAGGTATTGCCACTCCTGGCCATGTTGCTGCTATTTCCGGAACTGGTATCGCCCCCATTTTTGCTCAGCAGTCGGTGCGAGAGAATGACCGCACCGGACGCAACCCTCAAGTTGTGCTCGATGACGCTATGTGGGGGCTCTTCGAAATGGGCTGGCGTAACCCTTGGGGGGCTGATGCAGATCATGTGAAAGAGATCTCCGATCTGATACCGTTTCT
>JBDLKB010000087.1:0-5748 GCA_039714055.1 Chloroflexota bacterium | reverse complement strand
AGGATATCAGATAGTTGAACATTCCAGCCAATTCCAGTCAGTATCTGGATGACTCCCAATCCAGCTCGTCGAAGGCCATACGGGTCGGCTGAGCCAGTCGGACGCATACCAACTGCAAATAAACCGACCAGACTATCAATCCTGTCTGCCAGACTCAACACCGCTCCGGCAGGTGAAGTGGGGATGGCGCCGCCTTGACTGGTAGGCATATAGTGTTCGGCAATGGCTTGCGCTACCTGCGGTGATTCGCCACTTAATTCAGCATAATCTCGACCAACGGTACCCTGCAGTGAGGTCATCTCCACCACCATTTTGGTGGCAAGGTCTGCTTTGCACAGGGTTGAAGCTCTTTGAACGGTCTGCTGGTCGTTGCGAGACAGTGAAACCTGACTGCCAATATAATCAGCTAGGCCTTCCAAACGACGCGTCTTGTCCAGCATGGAGCCCAGTTGCTCCTGGAAAGTAAGCGTGTCAAGCCTAGGTAAAAAGCTTTCAAGATGACCTTGGGTATCATCCTGGAAGAAGAACTCGGCATCAGCAAAGCGAGCTTTGATCACCTGCTCGTATCCTTCACGTACCACCTCCTCATTCGTGCCATCACCGTTACGCACGGCAACAAAATAGGGAAGTAGACTTCCGTCGTCTTTGCTGATGACAGGGAAGTAGCGTTGGTGTTTGCGCATGACGGTGACCAAAATATCCCTGGGAAGCGCAAGATGTTCTTCGCTAAATTGCCCCATGATTGCAGTGGGTTTTTCCACCAAGTTCGTCACTTCTTCCAACAAACCTGGTATCAAGTCGATCTCGCCACCGACTTTGTCAGCTAGTTTGTGAGCTTGCTCTAGTATCATCTCTGCTCGTTCAGCAGGATCAAGCACAACTCCCCCTTCTGCCATCTGCTGCAAATAACTGGACGCGCTGTCGATTGCTATTTCTGGCGAACCTTGAGGACGAAGTAAGCGGGAGATGCGACCGCTTTCAAGCCCAGCATAGTTAAAGGGAACTACCTCGTCCCCAAGAAAGCTGACAAACCAACGAATGGGGCGGCTGAATGACACGTTGTCACCGGTCAACCAGCGCATCGGGCGCCCAAATCGTAGTGAGGATATCAAACTGGGCAGCGACTCACTTAGAACCTTTGGCGCCGCCTGTCCAAGGCTGCTGACGAGAGCTACTACGTAACGCTTGTTACCGATCTCCTTTTGTGCCAGAGAGTCAACCTCAACATGATGACGCTGAGCGAATCCCAGTACAGCACGCGTTGGAGACCCTGATGCATCAAATGCCCGATCAACCGGTGGTCCTTTGATCTCTTGCATGGAATCCTGTTGCTTTGGGGCAAGAGCGTCAACCTGAACAGTAATACGTCGCGGCGTGCCCGTGACTTGGATCTGACCATGTTCCAAGCGCAGATCCTTTAACCATTGGGGAACCACCTTCTTGAACTGGTTGATTGCGCTATCTACATCGGCTGTAGGCAATTCTTCAGTGCCGATCTCGAGTAGAAATGGAGATGGCTCGCTTGGAGAAACGAATTCGTGTTTCACCTTGTCCGTGAGATCGGGGGTAATTTGCTCTTTGATGAACGGAAATCCCATCTCTTCTCTCTGAGCTACATAGGCCCGAGATACTCTACGCGCGATGTTACGCATGCGGCGGAAGTAGGTGGCACGCTCAGTTACCCCGATCGCTCCGCGCGTATCCATGACATTGAAAAGATGCGAACACTTGAGAACATAATCGTGGGCTGGAATCACCAATCCCGCATCCAGAACCCGCTTGGCTTCGGATTCATAGTGATCGAATATCTCCTTGAGGGCGGATACATTGGCAACGTTGAAGTAATAGTCACAGTGTTCCTTCTCGGACTGAAGTAACACATCACCGTAGGATATGTCTTGCCCCCAGTCTAGATCCCATACACTGTCTCGTCCTTGAAGTGCAATAAGGATTCTTTCTAGGCCATAGGTGATCTCAACTGCCACTGGGTCCAGTTCCATGCCACCTGCTTGTTGAAAGTATGTGTATTGGGTGATCTCTTGTCCGTCCAGCCAGACTTCCCAACCTAGGCCCCAGGCACCCAATGCCGGGCTTTCCCAGTTGTCTTCCACGAATCTAATATCGTGCTTACGGGCATCGATGCCTATTGCCTTGAGACTATCAAGGTACAACTCCTGTGGGTTGCCTGGATCGGGTTTGAGGATGACCTGCAGTTGATAATGTAGCTGCATGCGGTTGGGGTTCTCGCCAAAGCGACCGTCATCAGGACGAACACTGGGTTCGATGTATGCCACATTCCAAGGTTCGGGACCGAGAACCCTTAGAACGGTGGCTGGGTTGAAGGTGCCGGCTCCAACCTGAACATTATATGGCTGCCAGATGAGACAACCATGATCAGCCCAGAAGCTAAGAAGCTTGAGTGTCATGTCCTGAAAGGATAACGGTTTGGTCATTTGGTACTCTCCCGATGATTACGAATTATCGCCATTCTTGCGTACCCTGGCACACAAGATGCACCATTTCATTATCATGGTGAAATGGCCAATGATCTCGAATTCTACCATAAAGATCATTCTCGTTGTTTTCATCTATTCATCTATTCATAATGAAAATGCAGCGGTATAATTACAACATGGGTCGGGAGTCTCTTGAACAGAAAGGTGATGATGCCAGGTCGTCGGTTCGCCGCGCAGGGCATGCCCTTGGCTTTGTAGTGATCCTTGTGGCAATGTTCTCAATTCCCTTGTGGATTCAATTTACACGCCTTGCTAGCGCAAAAGAGGATGATGGGATTCTTGTGAATTATCCAACGATCACTCCGGTTGCTACCTTGACCGTCATCGCAAGCAATCAGGATGTTTTGACTCCTGAAAAGCAATCCTCAGTTCTACTCACCGGGAAACCTAGACCTCTATTTCGATTGGTCTCTAAACCTCGATTTTACATCAACAGACCAGGTGACTTGGCGGATATCGATGCGACTCGTCAGGCTCGAATCGCAGACAAATTAGAGCCAATACCGACACCTGCACATACACCCATGCCGGTCGTTCAGGTCCATTGGGGGGAGGTGCCTGTCCTGGGATATCACTTTTTCGGTTCTAGCTCTTCACCCTGGTTCCGCACGATTGAAGACTTTCGAAATGATCTGGAAACTCTGTACAGTCTGGGGTACTACCCAGTAAACCTCATTGACTATGTCCAAGGCAACTTGAACGACTTGCCAGAAGGTAGACGACCCGTAGTGCTCACCTTTGATGACTCAAATTCCACCCAATTCTGGTACGAGAAAGATGGCACAGTGGCGCCCTATTGCGCCATCGGCGTCTTGTTGGAGATGAATGATAAATATGGTGACGAGTGGCCCCTGCGGGCAACGTTCTTTGTGCTCATGAAAGAGGAAAACCATGAGCCGGGATTGGTGCCCTTTGGCCAACCTGGCTTGGTGGATCTAAAGCTGCAGGCATTAGTGGATTGGGGAATGGAAGTAGGGAGCCACACCGTCATGCATAGGAATCTCCGCTGGATTCCAGACGAAGAAGTGCAGTGGGAACTGGCTGTTTCACAAGCACGACTGGAGCGGATTCTGCCGGGATATCAAGTCAGATCGCTTGCACTGCCCGAGGGCGGATATCCTAAAACGCCTGATATCCTATCATCTGGTTATTCAGAACTAGCGCAACTTGGCTACGCTTACGATGCAGTGGTGATGGTAGGAGATGGTCCCGCTGCCCCTCATGATTCACCTGACTTTGATCCGTACAAAATACCCCGCATCCAAGCATTGCCTGATCGCATGTCATCCTGGTTAAAAACACAGGTTGAGTACAGCGATCCCTAACGTATTCAACAACTACTGATATATGACAATTGACGGCTGTGGTGATAACCACATGATCTCGTCTGGTGTCATCACCGGCAATGCGTCATAGCGATAAAAGATCTTGAAGCCACCGAATTCAAAACCGTTCTCATTGGCATATTGCTGATAATCAGCGATCTTTGCCCCTTTACCGCCAACACCATCAGCGTCTATCACCATCTCCACATGCGGATAATCCGCCAGTAGAGATTTGTCCGGCAACATCGAATCGGTAAATTGGTGGATAATCAGCACCCGGTTCACGCCCAATTCCAGTGCGATCTGGTTCATCTGTTCCTGGATGGAATTGATCTGAGCCGCGAACATCCTTCCAAGATGAGTGCCTGGAATCTGACCCTCTTCCATAACGAACTCGGGGTCCAGCGCCAAATGAACGTGTGGATGGTAAAGAAAGTGACGCACACGCTCGAATTCAGCTTGCAGGTCAGCATGCGCGATTTGTAGATCCATGATACTGGAGACGTTATTGGCGTTCGCATAATTGATCCATTCTTCGATGATCTCAAGTTCGACATGGTGGTTATAGTCACCATCCTCTCCAGGAAAAGCATCAGCAACCGTAGTCACCATATGATAGGCGGGAAGAACGTATCGATCTGTAGCTAGTGACTGGATCTGTGCCGCATCGTTACGTAGTTTCGCTGTCATTGAAGCACGATCGCTCTCGCCCAGTATTCCAAGCCCCCACCCCTTTGGACTGCCGTAATAGGTAACCAGACTATACGAGGTCAGGTAACTTGAGGGGCTGCCAGGAGAAAGAATCAGTGCAGGCATTTCAGTAGGCGGCTGAGCAGTAGGGACAGCGGTGGCAGCAACTGTCGGCGTTGCCGAGGGAGTGGGGACGCTGCTGGTTGCAGTTGCAGCGATCGTTGGACTAGCTGTCACAGTGGGAGTTAACGTCGGAGTGAAAGTAGGAATGGCTGTGGGTGAAGGTGTAGCTGTTTTTGTCGGTGTGCTTGTCGGTGTAGGTGTATGAGTGAAGGTTGGAACTGGTGTAGGTGTATTAGTTGGGGTAGAGGTCAGAGTTGGTGTAGGTGTGTTGGTGATATAAGTTACCACCGGTTGATCAGTTGGAAGAGTGACGACTACCTCAGCCACCTCTTCTGAGGAAGACCACTTTGGAGTGAGGAACTCGGTTGGCTGTGGACGGCACTGCGCCACAGCAAGTAACGCCATCAATAACACACAAAACAGTGTCAGTTTTTTAACCAGCTTCACTTAGTAATTCCTTGAATTTACCATATATCTATCAATCAACAGTGACAGCGCCTCTATCCATCAATGGTCACGGCTTCATCGTAGTGAGTGGGAATAACCTGAATCCAACTATTGCCGATCTGAAGCGGTAATGGCGAGCCATCGCCTCTGATAAAGGTAAGAGGGTCTTCACGGTTAGCCCGCTGCCAGAAACCATCGAGCATCACCCCGTCTCGCAAGACAGCGACAGGACCCTGACCCCATATCTGGGTTTCGGTGGCGAAAGCCAAACATTTATCTGCTCCTTGAAATTCGCATATTGATCCGTCGATTTGATGAGGAACGAACAACAGCACCACATTTGCCGCCGTTATCTGCTCGTCAGAATTGGCATCCACATGGATCTCCCCATCCGCCCACCGGCTGTATCGTCCCGATTCTTCATCATAGATCCATTGCACCGTGGTCCAGTCGAGATACTCGATTGTGGTCGAAATCGCTGGAACATTTCCCACGGGTGTCTCATTATTGAATGCCATAGGCTTTGAAAGTTCAGGTCTTTTGTTCAGTTCCTTTCTTTCCAATACTTGCCAAAAGAGTTCCGGCTCTCCATAGAGTGTGTGCTCCCATGGCTTGTCCTCACCAGTGCGATAATACCCATCCTCATA
>JBDLKB010000086.1:0-5752 GCA_039714055.1 Chloroflexota bacterium | reverse complement strand
TCAATCATTTCACGCAAGCCCGAATCGCCGAGAAAACTCATGACGTGTACTTGGAGATGACAACATGACCAAGCAGAATTACACCGATATCAAGATCTGGCTGCTGATTGCCGCCACTACCCTTCTCATTGTCTCATATGGATGTGTAGGCTCGTCCGAGACAGACTTTCCAGTCACCGTGATTGAACCCGATCCAGCAACGGAAGCTTGGCCTGATCTCGATCTTGATACACCAACTGCAATTTGGGAGAACGTTACCCTCCTCCCTCCCAAAGAAGAAGTACAAGTGACAAAACCAGCAGTTGAGACTGCAACAGGTGTGGTTGAAGACCCGTTTACCAATGAACATAGCGATATTCTGACACCAGGCGCCCCACCCTACCAGTTGAATGATGCGGAAATCAGTCTGGGACGGATTTTGTTACCCATAAACTTGGGTGCAATCAGTGGGCCCTTCAGAGTTGCCAGTATTGAGGTACAAGACCAGCCGGGATGGCGTTTTCTCGCCTTTGACGTTCCGCTACCGCTGGGGGTAGAGCTAGGTTCGGTGGTGCGTGCTCCATTCGGCGGTCAAGTACTGGCTGGCAGCATGCGTATGATCAATGATCAATTAGTGTCCACCATCAACATCGACCGCCCAATTGAAGACAACAAGGTGATTCGAGCAGCCTTCGTCTACTCCGGAACGATCGAGTTTCTTGTCACTCCACCCCAGACAGTGGAAACAGGGGATGCAATCTTTCGAGTTACCAGAGATACGGGAAGAGTATCTACCCTGGGCAATACCTCAATCCCAGGCGGCGCTACTTTCACCTTGCATGCCTCGATCGATGAGATGGAAAAGTCGGAAGACGGCATGGAAACTCTGAGCTTCCTTAGAGGGGTTAGTCTGATGCCCTCAGGCTGGTTGACTGATGCTGAGGGACGCATCATCTCGCCGGCTGAATAAGCCTGCGGACAATCCTATTTGAATACAAAGATTCCGTTGCGGATCTCCCACCTTGCCTGACAGGCATCGCATATCAACTCGCCATCCTGTGGTTCTGTCCTTTCCATTACCCAAGTTGGCGTAGTTAACGGGTTCTGGCATCCAGGGCACACAAAGAATTCATCCTCGCCTGCACCGGACCCTTTTGCTTCAGCTACAGACTTGATCACTACCGATGGCGAAAGTTGCCACCATGCACCAGTTGGCTGGATCAAGCTGTCAAGTCCCGCCAGCAACTGCAGAGGAACATATCGTTTTAGCAATCCCAGTCTAAAGTGCGAGATAGTGATTTGTCGCTCGATTTCAAATCCAGCGCTCCGTAACTCATTCCGAGTCCACGAAGGATGAAAGTTGAAATGAAGCTCGCTCATCTCAACCGGATCACGATCAAACGGAGACCAATCCTGCCGCCGCAGGAGATATCGCCCAATTGCCTTCAAGTTTCGTTTGTTGGCAAATTCAAGAATGTAGGTTCCTCCCGGGCGAATGGTTCGCTGCAATTGCGCAAAGAGTGCAGGCACATCCTTGACATGGTGCAGAACCCGAATCTGAGTGATGGTATCAAATAAGCCGGTGGCAAGAGGAAGACGGTAAAAGTCGCCTGCCACATACAAGAACCTGTCATCACCCCACCTTTCTCGTGCATATTGCAGTTGTGAGCGGGAAAAATCAAAAAGAACGACTCGATCATGTTGATGGTACATATTCGCCAAGCGACCGAAACCAGCACCAAGATCTAACAGTAGCTTACCTGATTGTGGTAAAAGTTTTCTCAATGCGACGCGTTCGACCGCGTCTTCGTATTCTCTTCCCTGCCCCTCCCAAAAGCGGGTCCGGTAATCGGAACCTTCATAGTCGATTATTTCGGGAGTAGGTCTTGGTTCTCGCATTGTCTTTCCTTTGTCTATGCTCTCATTGCCAGTTTGTTGACAGTCCGCACGCGCTGTTCAAACTCACTCAAAACCATTGCAGTTGCTCCCCAGACTTTGTGGCCGTTGAGTGCATAGAATGGAACGGTGACTTTGTTACCGCGGATCTGCCATTCTTCCACCTTGCAATTTGACCGATCGAAAAAGGAATCGAGAGAAACCTCGATTAACTCAGCCACCTCATCACTTGCCACGTCGAATTCAGGGTGCTCGCCTAACACAGCTACAAAGGGATATATCTCAAAGTCACTTGGGGGGATGTAGAGTGGAGCTAGTTTACCGAGGAATCGGAATTGATCCTGTTGAACACCCAACTCCTCAAACAACTCCCGAGCTGCGGTCTGCGACAACTCCTCGCCATCATCCACTTGTCCACCCGGCAATGACACTTGGTTTTGATGGTTCCCCAGATTTCCAGTTCTCTTGGTCAGGGCAAAGAAAAGCTCATTGTTGTTTGGAAACAGCAGCAGCATTACAGCAGCGGTCCTGGGTTCACCATCACGATCTGGTAGGCGAATCAACTCACGTGGGCGAGGAGCCATGAGATACTGTGCTGCGCTGCTGTCAAAACTAGTCAAGTTGAGCGCAGCTTTGATCTCATTTACCGTTGGATTCATGAAGATGGGGCGACGATAAGTAACTATTGTCGAAGTTGGTTACAAGAAATCGCTTCTCAAGGTCCAGTCTGGCAACTGCGGCAAATCCAATGGACTTCCAAAATGCATAAGGTTCAGCCAATCCAGCAATACGCGCAATGAGCAACGTGAGCACAAGGCCATGCGACACGATGGCGTAGGTGCCGTTAGCATCCCGCTCAAGTTCGGCAACAGCGTTCAATATTCTGTCTTCAGCTGCTCTTCCAGTCTCCCATCCCCTAACGCTCATTCCTGGAGTTGAAAATATGCGCGCAACAGCAGAACGATAAGCGGCAATGTCAGGTGGTTGGTAGGATGAGCGATCAAGTTCCTGCAACCCTGGAACTGACTCCCAAGCTACACCAGTGTGCGCAGCCACAATTCGCGCTGTGGTCTGTGACTTGGGCTCCTCACTGGTATAGATATGATTAACCTGTTTCCAGAAAGGTTGCAGTGCTAGTTTTTCCGCTTCCTCGAGCCCCGCAGTTGACAAGGTCCACTCACTAGAGGGAATTGAGAGATTCACCATGGTGTGTGGGTGACGGACCAGATAGACAATGCTCATTAATAAGCCTTGCTTCGCAGCACTATTGCCTGCACGATAGTTCGAATCATGATAGAAAAGTCCAACCAGATGGACCAGTTCTCGGTATACCAGAGGTCATATTTAGTGCGCTCGAGGATAGAGGTATCACCTCGCAGACCATTGACCTGTGCCCAGCCGGTGAGACCCGCTTTTTCGCGGTGCCGATCCATGTAGCGAGGAATGCTTTGGCGGAACTGCTGTACATAAACTGGCCTCTCCGGACGGGGACCAACCAAACTCATCTCACCGATGAGGACATTAATCAATTGCGGCAACTCGTCGATGTTGAGCTTTCTGATTAGATTTCCAATTCTGGTCTTGCGAGGATCGTCTTCAGTTGTCCAGCCGGGACCATCCTTCTCTGCGTCCTGCCTCATCGAGCGGAACTTGATAACATCGAATGGCTTTGCATCCAGCCCCATCCGGGTTTGAATGTAGAACACTGAACCCGGTGATTCGAGACGTACCAAAATAGCGACCAGCAACATAAGTGGCGATAAAACAACCAGGCCCACTGCTGATAAAACTAGGTCAATACCACGTTTGAGGGTTAGTTTCCAACCCCGCAGTGCAACATCCCTAACTGAAATTAAAGGAAGGCCGCCCAGATGGTCAATAGATACCTGAGAAGCCATGATCTGGAACAGGTCAGGATAGACTTTGATGGCAATACGCCCCCGCTCACAAAGTGAAATAATGCGGATGATCTCCTCGTGGCTGGCTTGAGGCATAGCAATGATAACCTCATCCACCTCTTGGTCAGTGATCAAATCTGGCAGATCGTCAATTGCACCGGCTACGGGCACATCAGCGACGTTCTCCAATCCCTGATCGCTTGTCACCACCCCAGCTAGCTCGTAGCCAAGGTGAGGCGAGAAAGCGATCTTTTGCAGCACCATACTAGCAGTTTGACCCGAGCCCACAACAAGAACTCGATCGCGCAGCACCCCTCTCGACTGCATAACCATACGCAGGTACTGATGAAACGAGCGCCCAGAATTCACCAACAAGATATCCAGTACCCAGGCATAGATGATCATGGCTCGGGAATAATCGAAATCAAACAACTGATTCTTGAACAAGAAAGACGCTACAGCAATGGCTACCAGGGAACCAACGGAAACTCCACCAAAGATGGAGTAAAACTGATCTACGCGAGATACACTGCGACCCACATGATAGAGCCGGGTAATGAAAAACGTAACTAGTATCGAGGCTACCTGAACAACCAAAAGAGGAACATACTCTCGGAAGATCATGTCCTCCGCTGGATTGGGAAGAGGAATATAGCGGCGCAATAGAAAGGCGCTGACAAAAGCAACCACAATAGCGGCAATATCCATCAACACCAGCGATGCTGAAAGAATACTTCGTGCTTTTTCTCTTGTCATACAGTCTCTGCCTGTTTCATGCTGCTATTCCATATCTCAGACCAAAGCGCCCTGCCACCACGGAGAGCTATCGCCGCCAAGATGGCTGCATTGACCAGAAACGGTGTGTTTGACTGGTAATGTTTGCGGTAAAAACGCAAGTTTGCCCGTTCGAATTCCAGCCGCATGCGTTTCGGCATTTGGCGACTGGAGGCGCGCTTGACGTGTTTAACCACCACATAAGGATTATACATCACTCTCCAGCCATCTTCCTTAATGCGCTTTGCCCAGTCAAGATCCTCAGCATACATAAAGAATCGTTCGTCCAGTAGTCCCACACGCGCGATCGCCATTGCTCGCACCATCATAAATGCCCCTACGACTGAATCAACCTCTGCTTCTTGGTCTTCATCCAGAAAGGTGAGATTGTAGCGAGCAAACCGTCTGCTATTGGGGAAAATCCGGCTCAATTGCGCCACGCGGTAAAAGATAATCTCGGGTGTGGGAAAGCTTCGACGGCACGCTGGGTCGATCTGGCCATTGGGTAATACCAACTTGGGGCCAGCCACCCCTACATCCGGTTGACCATCCATATACCGAATCATCTGGTACAAGGTGTCTGGCTTTAATTCAGTATCAGGATTGAGCAACAAGGCATATCGAGCTGGGGGTGTTTCAGATGACCAATCCCCAAAGTGATTCAACCCCACATTGTTTGCCGCAGGATATCCGATGTTGTCATCAAGTTCGATGAGACTTGCCTGTGGGTAATCGTCGCTGACCATGGAACAACTGTTATCTGCGGACGCATTGTCAACGACACATACCTCATACGCCACATTGCCCTCAGAAGCGTAGACGGATTGAAGGCATTGGTAGAGGAGGTCGCGGACGTTGTAGTTAACAATGACAATGGCAAGGTCGAGCATAGCTCCGGTTCCTCGAGGGCAGATTCTACCATGTGGGCATAACAGGGTCAACGAAGCGGTGGCAGCACAGGTCTTGGTTTAGCCGTAGCTGACTTATCGTCGAAGCTCATGTGGGGCAAATTTGAGTCCGGAGTGTCGAAGGTGAGGGTAGCTTATTACAGTTCTCGCAAAAGCTCACCAAGGACGCTGCAGTAAATGAGATCAGGGAAGAATGACCTCATCCCTACCTGACAGCCTGTTCTCCATTTTTCCGATTACGATGTCCAGATGCTCGGGTTGATGCACAAAATCCAAATGCCCACACCTTATAGTGAG